>JAAUSC010000030.1 GCA_012031965.1 Scytonema sp. RU_4_4 | reverse complement strand
CCCATACCAGCGATCGCTTTAATTTGTGGCTTAGTTTTAACGTATTTTTACCCAATTACTCGCGAGATGCATACGCAAATTTTACTACAGCTTAAGGAACGTCACAAGAGCATGGAGAGTTGACACTCTCAGATCTAAAGACACTCAGATTTTGCAGACAGAGTAAGCTTAGGAAGCATCCAAAGCCTAAAATTCTGAAAAAGAACCGCTAACTACTAAGTACAATATTGCGTAAGTTCAAGCGCGAAATTTTTGTACCTGAACTCTGCGCCCCAAAGACTGCGGGAAGGCGTTCGCGTAGCGTGTCGCTTTGCGACTCAGCGCCTATGCGTTTCAAAGCGCTATGATTTTACGCAAAGCTGTACTAAGTGGGAAGAACCTCTCGATTGGTCAAAGCACTTTAATTTTGTAGCTCAGGTTTTAGGCAAAGAAAAAGAAGCTAAAAAAATTGAACACTTGAAAATAGATTTGGGCGATCGCTACCAGAAACAAAAACTATCCTTGATCAACATACATTTTCAAATATCTTTTAAGAAGAACTCAGTAGTCAGAACGGACTGCGTCCCCGGAGCGTACAGAACGGACTGCGGAGCGCTAGCCCCTCCAGGGGCGCTGCGCAAACGCGCTCCAGAATACATCCCCATAAATAAATTTAGGGGATTTGAACAAGGACGCCGTATTTCTCGTACTACGTATCTCGAAATACATCTTTAACTTTACTCCATGTTTAAAAACAGGGTACGGGGGTCTTACACGTACCAGAGTCAGCCTTAGCGTAGCGGCTCCCCTTGCTCGCTTCCCTTGTTTTATTGATCTATCTTCCGTCGCACTTGGGCAAAGGAAATGTTAGCGGAGCGGACCTACGGTCCGCTCCGCTAACATTTCCCCAGTCGAAACCCCGCAAGACGGGTACACGAGATAATAGGGGCTGGCTGACTCTGGCGGGGACGCCAGGGAAGCGCGGCGGGAAACCCGTCCGCAGTACTGGCTCGACAATGCGTCGGCTTGTACCCTTTTTACCGTTTGTGATTCTGACTACTGAGTTCTGTGTTCTGGAGCGCGTAGCGGGGCGCAGCCCGTTCTTTTTTTGGTCAACACCCCTTAGCTTTGCTGATTAAACCAAAGCTGTAAATCAGTCATACTGGTAAAATCAAGCAGTGCTTCGCCGAGATTTTCTAGTTGTTCTAAAGATAGAGCTTCAATGCGCGATGTCTTCGACAAGCCGCTTTGCGTCTACGCATCTGTTGGGGTAATTCCCCCACCCGTCGAGTTAGCAGTCGGAGAATGAGCGATCTTCCCTCCGTTTCCCGTCCCCTTTGTTCTCCTTCTTGCAGACCCTCTTCCCGTCCTTCTTCCTTAATTTCCCTGTAAACTTGCGTTTCCTGAAGTGTAATTCCTAACATCTGTTCTACCTCCATTCGACTTAATTGTTCAAATTTGTACACCATTATCGTCGTTACTAACTCCATTATGGCGCGACTTACAGTTTCATTCCGCTCAACAACAGAACGCTCAAGTAAATACCTCGCTTCCTGTAGTGCAAGTTCATCATCTACTGTAGTTAGTACCATGAGCCCTACCCATACAGGTAATTGACGAATATCTCCTAATTCATCCAAAAATATCCGATGTACTTGGTCTCCATGGAGTTGATTTCGATGGGGATAAATATCACTTTGTTCGATGCTGCGGGATGGGTAAATTATCACAGCTTGCCAATCGCTAAACCTGGCACGGTTGCGGTAGAAATATAATGAAGATTCCGCAAATACGCGTTCGTAAAGCTGTTCATCTTTCTGAAACTGTACCTCACAGAAATACATAATACCAGGATTTTCGTTTTCCGGTGGCAGAAATACACCGTCAATCTCAAATTTAGGTTCTTTGACTGCTACCGAGTCAAATCGATAAGAATCTGCATTTTCTGGCGGATTTGTCAGTAGTTCAAATAACAAACTGGGGGATTGTTGAAACAGCTTGTAAAATATCGAATCTCGACGCATGAAGGATTTTACTAAATTGATTGATGAAAGATAGAGGAACTTCAGATTTCTCTTCCTCTGCGTTCTGGAGCGCCTCTACGGTTTTTGAATTATTCAGATTTTTGCTCAAAATCTTAACATAGATTAACATAATTTAACCCTCTGAAAATGGTTGTATATCTAAATAAACTCGGTACGGATTTACTCACTGTTGTATCTTAGCTAAGATATCTGAGAATTTGTAATGATACTTAATAGAAACATAAGATAAAAAGTGATTGAAACGACATGACAGCCCCAAGCTTACAGGAAATTTCCACTCAGCTAGAAAGTTCAAATTTGCGCGATCGCATGGTAGCCCTTGTCTCATTAAGGGGTTTTCCTGCAGATGATGCAGTTCCTTTGATAAAAAAAGTCTTAGATGATGAGTCTCTTCAGCTCAGATCAATGGCAATTTTTGCCTTGGGAGTCAAGCAAACAGAAGAATGTTACCCAATTTTAGTGCGTATCCTGGAAACTGATCCAGATTATGGCATTCGAGCTGATGCAGCAGGTGCTTTAGGATACTTAGAAGATAATCGGGCTGTTGAACCCCTCATACGAGCATTTTATGAAGATACAGATTGGCTAGTCCGCTTTAGTGCAGCCGTTGCTCTTGGTAATCTAAAAGACCTACGTGCTCGTGAAACCCTCATTAAGGCTTTAGATAGTGAGGAAGTGGTTCTCCAACAAGCGGCGATCGCAGCAATCGGAGAAATCAAAGATATCGAGTCTGTGCATTTCATTTTGCGCTTTGCTCAATCAGACGATTGGTTAGTGCGTCAGCGTCTTGCAGAAGCCTTAGGTCATCTTCCCACTCCCAAAAGTATTTCGGCTTTAAAATACTTGGAAAAAGATAGCCACGAACACGTTGCTGAATCAGCGAGAATTTCCCTGAAACGCTTGGAGGAAGCAGGTTATCAAGCTTGAAGACTTTGTATACACAAAAGAGTCTGCGGTGAAAGGGAGAAATCATCCGCCAACTTGTAGTGATACTAGGCGTGAACTTTGAATGTTAGTTTAGCGTGCCGCAGGCAGCAAATTTTGAATTGCTTATGCCTCCTGCTACCTTGGAATAAGTGAAATGAAAAGGATTTTGAAGCAAGGTAATTTTGTTGATGAATATTGAAGAATTTTTTCAACTGAGTGCTGGTAAATGGTTTTCCCATCGTAGTAGTCACCATTTTGCTTGTAAACAATCAGAACACGGCAAATCAGACATCATCATAGAAACGCTGAGTACTGATCACCCAGAAGTGGTCAAATTATGCCAACAGTATAATATTGACCCCAAAGGTGCTTCCTGTGGAGCCAAAGTGACTTGGAATGGCACAATGGAATGGGATAAAGAAAAACAGACTGGTTCTACAGTATTAGTTGTTGTTCCAGACAAAGATAATCCCAATGAAGGCGAATTACTGCGGGAAATGGGTTATGCCGAGAAAGTCCCAATCGCTGGACACTACAAGATAGACACTGATGACATCTTGACCCTAACAACAGAGTACGAAACCATGTGGTCTGAGGAGCGCATTTGGTTTGCTAGTCCCAATTTGCGGATGCGGGAGAGTGTGCTGAAACGTTTTGGTGGTTTTAGTATGGCTTCGTTTATTTCTGAAATTCGTATGGGTGGAGGTCAACCGACAAAAAAAGCTTCTGAGGCGACTAACTCAGCATCAAGTTAGGTCTTTGAAGTAACAAGCACCATTAGGTGATTAAAGTGTTGATCAAACTAGCCCCTTGTAACAGGGGCTATAATATTTGTCAAGTTTTAACAGAATGATGAATATTCTCTAGCTAGTAAAAAATATATCAGATCACAGTAAAAGTACTGGGACTGATATGAAATTCTTGAAAAATGAATAGTATTTATACGGTACAATCTGCTTGAAAGCACACTGTAAGATAGTAAAGATTTTGTAAAAAGTTTTCATTCCTGACAAAGTAAGAGTAAAGTTTACAGAAGAAGTGCCTACCAAGAAGTAGCCAGGGTCGTTACAATCTGCCACATACCAATTACGAGAGCAAGTAACACAACAGGAAAGAAAACTACTCAAAGCTCTCAATTGCTGTTGGTGCATATACCTTCCATTTAGTAAACCATGTCAACTTTGACGTTCTACTCACATGGGAGATTAATTTGTGCTTATACGGCTAGAAAGATTTATCTTTGCACAATTGGATCGATTGATGTGCTAGCGTCTGCCCCTGTGGGACGGACACTGTGCGCCACGCGCCACGAATTACACTTCGTACCATCGCGTAGTGGATAAAAGATATTGGGGTGAAAGTATTGGGGTGAAAGTCAACAATCAAAAGTCCAAGACTTTTGATTGTTGACTCATGAACAGCAGATGCACTCAACGGGGGGACCCGCGCAACGCACTCTGCCTCATTCGGACTCGTAACTCATCCAAAATTGCATGACTTATACTGCTTCTATACAAGAGTTTATCTCTGAATTATTTCCCTTCAATCAACTGCCAGCACGAGAACTGGCAAAATTAGTTCCAAAGTTTGAGATGTTGCGCTACCGTATGGGTCAAAGCGTTTTGGTGCGGGAACAAATGCCTGCTCAAATATCAATCCTATATGAAGGACAGGCTCGCTTACTGAGTTATGACCCTAATGCTCAGATACCAGAAACACTGCAATTAGTTAAAAAAGGAGAAATCCTGGGTTGGACGAGTTTACTTAGAGGGATTCCATGCGAAACAGTCATAGCCTCTACAGAAACCGTTTGTCTGACTCTAAACGCTACAGAGTTTCTCGCATTACTGAGAAATTTTCCTGCTATTGCTCTTTGCTTTGAAAATCGCTGTAGTGCTGTTGAAGTTTTTGAGCTACTGAGTCATGAATTGGGAAAGCGAGCTGATAGTGAAGCTGTGCTGGCTTCATATGGTGCAGTAGATATCAAAGAACTGACTCTGAAAGTTTTAGATAAGGCTGTCGTTTGCACATTCCTAGAAGAGAAAATACCTTTGGAGCAGCTTGACCCAGAACTGACATGGTTTGTCAGCGGTGGGATACTGAAAGATTTTCCTGTAGGAAGTCGCTTACAACTAGACGATTTCATGACACATCTAGAGGTACAAACTTTTGGTTATGTTCGCTTACTAGGTTTGCCTCGGGCAACCTTTTCTATGTCTGCATCTGTGTCTCCAACCAGAAATTCCTCAAGCATAGACTCCTTACTAGAACGAATACCCTATGCACCTGACCATCCTCCTGGGTTAGAAAAACCATCACAGAGTCAATCACAGCCAAAGTATCCTCATGTTCATGGTAGAGGTCCTATCAACGCAACTTTGGCTTGCTTCCAAATGCTGAGCCAGCATTTAAATATGCCCTTTCGCCGGGATGTCATTGATCAAATCCTGAACAATCAGATTCAGCGCACTCAAACCCTTTCACTACAGCTTTGCGGTGCTGTTGCTGAACTCATCGGGTTAAATACTCAAATGATAAACATATCAGCAGGAGCAATCACAAAACTGCAAGCTCCAGCTATGATTCGCTGGCAAGATACTTTCGCTATCCTTTATGAAATTAGCGAGAAAAAACTCGTGCTGGGTATACCGGAAGTTGGCATTGTTCAGCAAGAGCCTGACTATTTTGTTGAGAATTGGGGGCAAGAAGGTCAGGTATTGCTCCTCAAAATTGCCAAGTATACCCCCAGACAGCGGTTTAGTTTACGCTGGTTTGTTCCTTCTCTGCTGAAATACCGCAAAGTTTTGTTGGAAGTTCTCATTGCTTCCTTTTTTGTCCAAGTCTTCGGTCTGGCTAATCCTTTAGTCATCCAGATCATTATTGACAAAGTGATTATTCAAAACGGCTATGAAACCCTGAATGTATTGGGTATTTTGCTCTTAATCATGGCTGTTTTTGAAGGACTTTTAACGAGTGTCCGCACTTATCTATTTGTTGATACGACTAACCGGATTGACCTGACTCTAGGCTCAGAAATTATTGACCGTTTGTTCCGTTTACCCTTGCGCTATTTTGAACGACGTCCTGTCGGGGAGCTAGCCACTCGCGCCAGTGAACTGGAAAATATTCGCTCCTTTATGACAGGAACTGCTTTAACGGTGGTGTTGGACGCAGTTTTTTCGACCATCTACATCGTGGTCATGATGGTCTATAGTTGGCTCTTGACTCTTGTGGCTTTGGCGACTATACCTTTGTTTGCTTTTCTCACGATCGTTTTTTCCTCAATCATGCGTCGTCAACTGCGTTTCAAAGCTGAACGTTACTCCCAAACACAATCTTATTTAGTCGAGGCGCTGTCTGGTATTCAAACAGTGAAAGCGCAAAATATTGAATTGCGATCGCGCTGGCGGTGGCAAGAATATTACAGTAATTATGTCACTGCAGGTTTCCAAACTGTTGTCACTTCCACGGCTGCTAGTGTCACCAGTAATTTTCTTAACCAAGTCTCTTCCTTACTGGTGTTATGGGTAGGAGCCTTCTTGGTACTGCAAGGAAAACTCAGCTTAGGACAACTCATTGCTTTTCGCATTATTTCTGGCTATGTCACCGCTCCTTTACTACGATTAACCCAGTTGTGGCAGAACTTCCAACAGACGGCTCTTTCTCTGGAACGTCTTGCAGACATCTTGGATACTCCGTCAGAAGTTGATGAAGACAGTCAAAACATTCCTTTACCAGCCATTGATGGCGCTGTCAAGTATGAAAACGTCTCGTTCCGCTTCACACCGAGTGCTCCACTTCAGTTGAATAATATTAACCTGGAGTTTCCAAGCGGAAAATTTGTCGGTATTGTCGGACAGAGTGGTTCTGGTAAAAGCACTTTGATGAAACTTTTACCACGACTGTATGACTTAGAGTCTGGCAGAATTTTCATTGATGGCTACGACATTGCCAAAATAGAACTTTATTCCCTGCGCCGTCAGATTGGCATGGTGCTGCAAGACTCCCTTTTGTTTGACGGTACCATACAGGAAAATATTGCGCTAACAAATCCCGACGCCACAACCGATGAAATTATTGCAGCAGCCAAAGTTGCAGCAGCCCATGACTTTATTATGTCTTTGCCCAATGGCTATAACTCCAGAGTCGGAGAGAGAGGCTCAGCTTTATCTGGAGGACAGCGACAGCGTATTGCTATTGCTCGTACAGTTTTACAAAACCCCCGCTTGTTGATTCTTGATGAAGCAACCAGTGCTCTAGATTATCAATCTGAACGGCAAGTCTGTGAGAACTTGGCAGAAGCATTCCGAGGACAAACAGTCTTTTTTATTACCCATCGTTTAAGTACAATCAAGAATGCTGACATCATTTTGCTACTAGAGCGAGGATTAGTTGCAGAACAGGGAACCCACAATGAACTGATGGCGCAAAAAGGGCGTTACTACTGCCTTTATCAACAACAGGAAGCACAGCTTTAAAATCAGTACACAGTAAACAGTGAGCAGTGAGCAGTACACAGTACACAGTGAGCATGAACTGATAACTGATAACTGATAACTGATAACTGATAACTGATAACTGATAACTAATAACTGACAACTTTAATAACTACGGCTATGCGTGAATTGAACGGAATGAAACTTGAGCAACAATCTGCACTTTCTCGAAAAATACTAAACAGTGAGATCAAAGTACCCGTAAAATTTGCTAAACATAGCGAATCTACACCATCTGTTGTGCTGAAACAGTCGCCTTTATTGTCACGAGCGATTCTTTGGGGACTGCTGGGAATGACAACTTTGGTGGTACTTTGGGCAAATTTAGCCAGAATTGACGAAGCAGTTCCAGCTCAGGGGAAACTAGAACCGCAAGATACTGTAAAGGAAGTACAGACACCTGTGAATGGGGTTGTTAAAGCTGTTTATGTTAAGGATGGGCAAAAGGTACGCCGTGGTGATGTGCTGTTAAGGCTAGATCCAACAGCAGCGCGATCGCAACTGCTTTCTCTACAGAAAATTCGCAACGCATTAAAGCAGGAAGTTTTATTCTACCGTACACAACTTGTTGCGAAAAATGCTTTATCAAAGCCACAACTCTCAATTGAGCAAATCAATCTGCCTCCAGGAATAGCTTCTCTGACGAAAAACCGAATGGCACTACTGGCAGAAAATCGATTGTACCGCGCTCAATTGAGTGGAAACTCTAAAAACATTCAATTAGTACCAGAGGAAGCAGCACGTCTAGAATTTAGCGAAGCAGAATTAAACTCTCGACTTGTAGATGCTGAATTGGAAACAGAAAAATTAGCAAGACAACTCAATCAAGCACAAATTAAGCTATCCTCTGCTAGAGAAATTAAGTCTGTTAATCAGACTATTCTTAAGAATATCGAGAAACTTGCCAAAGAAGGAGGGGTTTCTCGCCTGCAATACCTTCAGCAACAACAGGAAGTTAGCACGCGCCAAGCTGAAGTGGAACAGTTGGCTCAAGAGCAACTACGTTTACGATTGGCGATCGCACAATCAAAAGAAAAGCTCCGAAATACAATGGCTGCAGCGAAAAAGGATTTATTCACAAAAATTGCTGACAATGAGAAACAAATTGCGACCCTTGATAGAGATTTGAACAAAGTCATCATAGAAAATGAAAAGCGGATTGCTGAAATTGATAGTCAGATAAGCCAATCTCAGGTAACTTTGCAATATCAAGAAGTGCGTTCTCCATCTGACGGTATTGTTTTCGACCTGAAAGCCAAGTCTCCTGGATTTGTTGCTAACCCTAGTCAACCAGTTCTCAAAATTGTACCGGATGAAGCTCTCACTGCTAAAGTTTTTATTACCAATAAAGACATTGGTTTTGTGAGACAGGGAATGAAAGTCAATATTAGAATTGACTCTTTTCCCTTTAGTGAGTTTGGCGATATTAAGGGTGAGTTAGTTTGGATTGGTTCTGATGCTTTACCGCCTGAGCAAATTCGTCCATATGACAGTTTCCCTGCCAAAATACGCTTAGACCGACAATCTTTGGTTGTTAATAATCAGGAATTACCTCTACAATCAGGGATGTCAATCACTGCAAATATTAAGGTACGTAACCGCACTGTCATGAGCATTTTCAGCGATTTATTTACCAAGCAGATTGATAGCCTCAAGTCAGTAAGGTAACGTCTGTTCGATAGGCGCGTAATTGGCAGAACTGATTTGGTATTAGGAAGAATTCTGTACGATTAGGTAAAAAGTTGGGGATTCACACCCCAACTTATTGCATTCTGATTTCTGATTTCTGTTAGCGCAGCGGGGCGTAGCCCGTTCTGTATTCTTTTCAAGTTAAATCTGTAACAACTGAGCAAGTGCTTGCGGCAGCGGCAGTACAATTATGACCAACAAAGCCATCGCTAGCAACCCTCCTATGTCACGTTTATTATCAAGTTCTGTGACATCATTCAACGCGGGTTCATCAATCAATGGTAAGAACAATAAGATAATCGCCCACGGAAAAAATTCTGGCTGTATCAAAGAAAGTAGTAGCAGTAACAAGCGAGAAATTTGACCAATCACGACTGCTGTTCTTTGCCCAAACATTGCATGGACTATGTGACCTCCATCCAGTTGTCCGACTGGCATTAAATTCAGTGCTGTTACAATCAGTCCTAGAAAACCAGCTACTGCGATTGGATGCATATCAATCGCTGAGTTTAACGTTAGCTGACTTCCCAAAGCTAGCTTTGAAAGTAGCGCCATGAGGATTGAATATTTGGGATTGAGTGCATCTGTGTTAAGCAATCCTGTTTTCTCCGGCTGGGGAACTATCTGGGAATGAGCTAAACCCCATAACAGAAGTGGCAAGCTGATTATAAAGCCAGCAATTGGTCCAGCGATACTGACGTCAAATAAAGCTTTGCGGTTGGGAATTGGACTACGCATTTGAATAAATGCACCGAAGGTTCCCAAAAAGAAAGGCATTGGGATAAAGTAAGGGAGCGTTGAGCGAATTTTGTAGTATTGCGCCGTTAAGTAGTGACCAAGTTCGTGCGTACCCAGAATCGTTATTAGACCCAAGGCATAGGGCAATCCCTTCAAAAGTTCAGATGGGTTGGATGCAAGTGTTGTAGGATTGACATCAGCAACTCGTATACCTACTAAGGTCGTCGTTATTAACGTCACTACTAGTAGCATGAGCGCAAATCCCGGTCGCGTTATCTTTTCCTGAGCGCGATTGTTAGCTTTTGCCACTTGAGGATTTGGAACAAGCACAAAGAAAGGTTTACCATTAAAACCTTCTTGAAAGATAACTAAAAAGCGATCGCCAAATTGGGCTTCAACATTTGCCTTAATCCGCTGGTAGGCGCTGCTTGGTGCCGTTCTCAACTGACCTCGGCAGATAACTGCCTGTGGTCGATACTCAATGTCTTGAATATAGTATGTAGACCAGGGAAAACAATTTCTTAGCTGGGTTTCTTCTGTTGGCTCAATGGGACGCACTGGTGCTGATTCTGCGATATTATGTATATCCGGTTGTGATTCTGGTAATTTTTGTGGTTCAGTCTGAGTCCCTTTTAGTGAGGGACGACCCCACTGAAACAATACCCAGTATAACAGAGGACAAACAATTAATGGCCAAATCATCAACGCTCTTGGCGGAGGTTGTTTTCCCCCGTACATCACTGTCCAAGTTGTCCATAGCAGTGCTGGTGTCATGAGTACTAGCCACAACAGCCACACGGGTGTTCTGGTCATTTGAGCAACACTGCGCTGCACCATTAGGTAAGTTAATAATCCCAGTAGAAGAAGAAACCAAAAATTCATGTGATTTTCAGTTGTTTTAAGATGTTAAGTTTTACTTGTTGTTAAGTGCTGTGTAGCACTTGCCACAAGTATCTACCCCCAATATTCAATTTTTTTGACAACAGTCAACAGTCCTGGTCATTTTTTCGTTTCAACTTCAAAAGTCCAACACTGTAACCTGATTTATTACAACTCTTCACCTAACAGTTTCCCTCATGTATCCCTTGCCTCAAGAGTCAAGTTATAGAGCAAAGCTACCACACTTAGTCTTCTGTGACGAAGTTCTGATTGAAGGAAACCCCCCGAAGCTCGAAACGGAGAAACCCTCTACTCGGACAACTCTTGGATCGGACTTCGCACCAAATACAATTTTTGCATTTCCACCAAACAGGGACACGCTAGGAGGGACTGCTTATTTTATTGTAGGAAACGAAGGCAATATTCTGATAGATTGTCCAGCGAGTGATCAAATTAATCAAGATTTTTTGCGATCGCATGGGGGTGTGCGCCATTTATTTCTGACTCATCGGGGCGCTATTGGGAAAACAGCAGAAATTCAGAAAACCTTCAGTTGTGAGGTTTTGATTCAAGAGCAAGAAGCTTACCTATTACCTGGACTAACTGTAACTACCTTTAGTATAGAGTTTTCTTTAAATTCAACAGCGCAATTGATTTGGACACCTGGTCATTCTCCTGGCTCATCTTGCCTTTACTACCAACAGCGAGGAGGTGTGCTATTTTCTGGGCGTCATATTCTCCCTAACCAATACAGTGAACCTATGCCCCTACGAACAGCCAAAACTTTTCACTGGTTCCGACAAATCAAGAGTGTCAAGTTGCTACTAGAACGATTCACACCAGAAACACTCCAGTACATTTGTCCTGGTGCCAACACAGGATTTCTCCGTCGAAAGCGTGTTATCGATAATGCTTATGAGCGCCTCGCGTCTCTGGATTTAACGGCTTTACAACAAGCACAACCTTTGCTTTGAGGAGGATGGAGGGGATGAGGGGATGAGGGGATGAGGGGACAAGGGGACAAGGGGACAAGGGGAAAGAGCTTCTCCTTGTCTCCCCATCCCCCCCTCCTTCTCTCCTCCCATAACCCACACTATGAGGCTCCCGCCACGACAGAGTTTTTCGCTAAAAGTTCTACGGCGGCTTGATATTGAGCATCAGTTTCTGTGCCAATCTGTTCGCGAGTGATTGGTTCAGAGGAAATCAATTTGTCTGGTTTTATACCTTGTTTATTGATATCGTGGTGGTTGGGGGTTTCATACTTAGCAATAGTGACAGCTAAGCCGGAACCATCAGATAATTCAAATAAGGACTGGATTAAGCCCTTGCCAAAGGTGGTTTCTCCTACTAAAACAGCACGCTTGTTATCTTGTAATGCACCAGCAAGAATCTCGCTTGCGCTGGCAGTTCCTTGATTAACCAAAACCACCAAGGGGTCATGAGTTATGGCGGAACCAAACGCTTCAAAGTTCCCTTGAAGACCTTGCCGATTCACAGTGTAGACAATAGTACCAGATTCTAACCATAAACGGGCAATCTCAATTCCTGCCTGCAAGAGTCCGCCTGGGTTATTTCGCAAATCGAGGATGTAGGCATCAGCCCCTTTTTTTTCTAAACTAGAAATGGCGTGTGCCAACTCCATAGGAGCATTGGCATTAAATTGTGTGAGGCGAAGATAGCCAATAGACTTTCCTTGAGGGAAAGAGCGTAATTCTGCCACGACTGGGTTCAACGCAATGCGATCGCGCACCAGTTGAACTTGCCATTCTACTTCTCCTTGTCGTTCAATGAACAATGTCACAGGACTACCAATCGGTCCCCGCATTTTGGCTGCTGCTTCGTCAAGGGTCAGTTTTTCTGTAGGAATACCCTCAATTTTTAAGATGCAATCACGTGGTCGAATTCCAGCTTTTTCTGCTGGTGAACCTGCAATAGGAGCCACAACCTCTAATTTACCAGTCTCAGCATTGAGAGCAATTTGCAATCCAACTCCCATAAGTTCCCCAGAAGTATTGACCTGCAGACTGCGGTACTGTTCCGGGTTTAAAAAACGGGTAAAAGGGTCGTCAAGGCTCTGGAGCATGTTTTGGATGACCCAATAAGCAGATTGATGGTCTTTGAATGGCTTTGCCAGAGCCTTCTGCCTTACCGACGCCCAGTTTTGATGATTAAATGTTTCATCCAGATATGTCCGATTAACAATTCTCCACACTTCTGAGACCAGCTTTTGTTCGTCTGTTAAAGCCAACGCAGGTTGGCAAAAGCCGCAAAAAACTGCCCAAAACGCTAATAGCAGGGATAATCCCGCCTGAAAAACTTTCTTCTGCATGAACCCCATTTTTACTTCCACTTTCAACCCGAATTGCCAGAGTTTGCCCGAGCTAGCTTGCTTTTTAATGAAATCTGTCTCTCGACTATGTTACTTTTTTTATAGAAGTGGTGCATTGCTCTCATCAAGAAGTTGTTCGATCAACATCAAAGAGTGCGCATTCTACTTCCAATAAAGATAAAATCTACTTTGTATCCACCACCGCCGTGTGTGTGGATGTGAAAGGAGTGCAATACATACCCTCTTTTGGTGAGTGTGGAGTTTTTTTTAACTATTAACACTCTGACTCCTCAAAAGTAAATGAGCAAATGCTTCTTTAGCAAGATCCCAAAGCTGAAATAATTTGGGAAATTTATCAACCGCGAATCGATTTCTAGGAACTTGAGATTGTATGGCTAACGTCTACGACTGGTTTGAGGAGCGCTTGGAGATACAAGCGCTTGCTGACGACGTCACCAGCAAGTACGTCCCTCCTCACGTCAATATCTTCTACTGCTTAGGTGGCATTACACTGACGTGCTTTCTTATCCAGTTCGCGACTGGATTTGCCATGACATTCTACTACAAGCCAACCGTCACTGAAGCGTACTCCTCCGTGCAGTACATCATGAATCAAGTGAACTTCGGCTGGCTCATTCGCTCCATCCACCGCTGGTCTGCCAGTATGATGGTGTTGATGATGATTTTGCACGTTTTCCGGATTTACCTGACGGGTGGCTTTAAAAAGCCACGCGAATTGACTTGGATCAGTGGCGTCATTCTAGCTGTGATTACAGTTTCCTTTGGCGTAACTGGCTATTCGCTACCTTGGGACCAAGTTGGCTACTGGGCTGTGAAAATCGTCAGCGGTGTACCAGAAGCGATTCCCGTGGTCGGTACCCTGATGGCTGACTTACTGCGCGGCGGTTCAAGCGTTGGTCAAGCGACACTAACTCGTTACTACAGCGCACACACTTTTGTACTGCCTTGGCTAATTGCCGTCTTCATGCTGCTGCACTTCTTGATGATTCGCAAACAAGGGATTTCCGGTCCATTGTAACCGCAAGTTGTGAGCAATTGGGCATGTGAGCTGCTAGTTCCAAGATGGAATCGTTTGTTCTAGCCTGATGAAAAATCAAACAAAAACATAACAGACAAAAGAACAAACGCTCACATCCTTAAGCTAAAAGCTAATGCCTACACTTGGTGATGGCTTTGACAAAAGCTTTAAATCAATTTAAGCAGGAGAGCACATTAAAAAATGGCGACACAGAAAAAACCTGATCTGAGCGATCCAAAGTTAAGAGCCAAACTGGCAAAAGGCATGGGTCATAACTACTACGGCGAACCAGCTTGGCCTAATGACCTGCTGTATGTCTTCCCAGTTGTTATTATGGGATCTTTTGCTTGTATTGTAGCTCTATCTGTATTAGATCCCGCCATGGCTGGAGAACCAGCAAATCCCTTCGCAACACCGCTGGAAATTCTACCCGAATGGTACCTCTATCCTGTTTTTCAGATTTTGCGTTCAGTTCCTAACAAACTCTTAGGGGTGTTATTGATGGCTGCTGTACCCCTAGGACTGATTCTTGTTCCCTTTATTGAGAACGTCAATAAATTCCAAAACCCGTTCCGTCGTCCAGTTGCAACTACGGTGTTCTTAATTGGCACCTTAGTGACTATATGGTTGGGAATTGGTGCTACTTTCCCAATAGATAAGTCCTTCACTTTTGGACTGTTCTAAATTAGTCACCATAAAGTGCTTTGACGCCTGTGAGTTTCTCGGCAAGTACAAGATGTGCTTTTCTTGAGAAATAAACAGGCGTTAATTTATAATTATCCAAGTGAAATCTTGGATTTTAATTTTCTATGGAGATGTCATTTCAAAATTTCAAATCTGTAGTACACGAAAGGTAAAAACATTTTTCACTTATTTATCATTAAGTCAAGGTCAATGCTAAGCATAGTGCAGCAAGACCATCTGACGGTGAAAAGCGAACTAAAGCTTCTAAACCAGGTGCAACAATGGTTTGAACAATTTTGTCTGCAACACTTGCCTCAACTTGGTTGGTCAGAAAGTCAGCTCTATCGTCTCAACCTAGCATTAGCAGAAGGCTTTACCAACGCCGTGCGTCATGCTCATCATGCTTTACCTCCAGAAACAACTATAGAGATTGATGTTTCTTTATGGATTGATCGCTTGGAGATTAGAATTTGGGATCATGGAAAACCTTTTAATCCTGATGCACTTGAAGAACCAGAGCCAGGTACACTTCAAGTAGGAGGGTATGGATGGTTTCTCCTGCGGCGTTTGGCTGATCACGTTGTCTATGAACGTGGTGCAGATGGCAGGAATTGCCTGCTCATCGTCAAGTATGGTTTACAGGGGTAGCTGTAAGAGCAAATAAAAATAGGCAAGAATATGCAGGGTGTTTCAAAGTTGCGGGAAAGTGGGGAGTGTTGGAAGAAAATGCTTCCCAGCTTTACCACTAACTAAGTCATATTTTGACTTCACAGTGACAGCAATTTTCAGTTCGATAGACTACAAATCAGTGGTTTGAGAAAGCTAGTCTTTAACCAAAGTCGTCAACTATGGATAAGTTTCTCAGAGTAGAACGTACAGATTTCAGTCAACATTGGAAACCAAAAGTGAATCAAGTCTTCGTCTTTCTAGAAGTTTTTGAACGAGAAGGCGGAATTCAATCATATATAAAGGATATATTTCAGGCTTATTTAGCGTTTAATGAACCTTTCTATGCAGAAGTCTTTTTACTTAGAGATAGTCATTGCTGCTCAAATCCTTTTGAGTCAGACCGTTTAAAATTTCATTACTTTAAATCGCAGTCTCCTCAACTGGGACGAGTCAGAATAACTATGGCGTTACTCTCCCATCTG
This sequence comes from Scytonema sp. RU_4_4, assembly GCA_012031965.1. GTDB lineage: Bacteria > Cyanobacteriota > Cyanobacteriia > Cyanobacteriales > Nostocaceae > Brasilonema. The sequence continues at coordinate 31,336 of JAAUSC010000030.1, read as the reverse complement.
TTGCGCCGGCGACCAGAGCACGTTTTCTGTGGTCATGTAAACCTTGCTCCCCTAGTTGGTCTTTTGTGCCAACTTTTGGGAATTCCTTACACGGTGATGACTCATGGTAAAGAAGTTTGGGAGGCGTTACCAACCCTGATGAAATCTAGTTTGCAAAAAGCAGCACAAATTTGGACAGTAAGTCGCTACACTTGTCAAGTTGCCTGTACTGCTAATAACCTTGACCCTCGCAAAGTCAAACTATTACCTTGTGCTGTGAATGGTAATATCTTTACTCCAGGAACAAAATCAACTGTGTTGTTAGAGCGTTATGGTTTGACAGGAGCAAAGGTACTGATGACCGTGGCGCGACTGTGGTCAGGTGACATTTATAAAGGTGTAGATGTTACGATTCAAGCGTTACCGCAAATAGCTCACGTTTTTCCTGAAGTCAAATATTTGGTTGTTGGGCGTGGTGATGATCAATCTCGATTAGCCAAGCTGGCTCAAGATTTAGGCGTTGGCGATGCGGAAGCCGCCACCTTCGGTGATCGCGTTATTTTTGCTGGGTTCGTACCTACAGAAGAATTGGTAGAACACTACCGTCTTGCTGATGCTTACGTCATGCCTTCTGCTGAGGGTTTTGGTATTGTCTACTTAGAGGCGATGGCTTGTGGTGTCCCCGTGCTGTCTGGCGATGCGGATGGGTCAGCCGATCCATTGCAGGATGGTAAACTGGGATGGCGAGTCCCATACCGCGATCCAAATGCGGTGGCAATAGCGTGTATAGAAATGCTCAAAGGGGATGACCAACGTTGCGATGGACAATGGTTGCGAGAACAGGCGATCGCCCTATTTGGTATAGATGCTTTTGAAAAGAGATTGAAAGAACAGCTTTTGTCTTGCGTTAAGAGTTCATAGTCAAAAGTACACTTTGTTGAGTTTTATAACTAATTTTTTGCATCTTGCGGAGGAGCTACGAATTGCGTGCAGCCTACCCGCACTCATAGGGTATAGGGCTTAGGGCATATTTTGTACCTCCTAAGGGAGGAGCTGCGCAAACGCTATATTTTGTTCTTTGTAGCGGGGAAGGGAGGGCATATTTTGAATTCCCAAGGGAGGAGCGGACTGGTGGGAGTGTGTCACTAAAATCGCTATCCTAGAGGGAGAGCAAGAGACATTTAAAAAATGAGCCTTAAAACCTTTCAGTTTAATCTGTCTAATTTACGCCCTTGGCTCACCTTGCTAGCTATAACATGGTTGCTAGCGTCATTAGGCTTGGGCTGGTTGGTTAACTCCTTGCTGATCATTGTTGGGCTATTATTGTTGGCACCAATTCTCGTTTTTTTTGGGTTTCGCTGGTGGCTGCAATACAACTTGGTTACCGACCAATGTCCCGTTTGTGAATACGAATTTACGGGTTTAAAGCACTCTGGGTTGCAGTGTCCTAATTGTGGGGAACAGTTGATGGTGCAACAGGGACATTTTCAGCGCTTGACTCCAGAAGGCACAATTGATGTAACAGCAGTTGAAGTACCGAGTAAATCACTTGATGATTAAGCTTCCTGTAAAAGTCAAGAGTCATGAAAATAAAACCACAGATGGACACAGATGCACACGGATGATTTATCTGTGGTTCTAAATATTGGTTAAGCACTTTTGTAAGAATATTTTCGTTTTCTCACTCCAATTGACTGTTACTGAGTTGCATATAACTCAATACGGTTCAGTTAGAGCCAAAAACCTTAAACGGCGTAGGTTGGGGAGCGTAAGCTCCAGGAGGGTTTCCCACTGTCACGGCGTCTGGCGTTTAAGCGTAGCGCAACCCAACAATAAACGTTTTGTGTTGGGTTTCCTTACGTCAACCCAACCTACCTTATCCTTAACTGAACCGTATTGGCATATAACTTAACAACCAGTTTGCTGCTGTTGCCCTACGTGTTTGCCGAGGTCCAAAATCACCAATTTTATAACCTTTAAAACCCAGTTTTTCTTTCAATAACTGTTTGTTTTCTGGAGGAATGGAACGAGTGAGTTTAACTGTTGCGGAGCGAGAGTCAATAAAATTGGGTGGTTCTGGGTACTCATCCCGCCACTCTGGTGCGACTTCCTGAATGTCCCACTGTCCTGTTAAGGAGTCATAGTGATACCCCAAGTAAGACCATACTAATTGATTGACTGTCGCATCATCAATGTCCTCATTGAGAATTGCCCAAATAGTTTCTGTTGTGAGTGGTGGTAAGTTAGACATACACAAGTTAGTTGGAATTAAGAATTCTCTGGTGCATAATAAACAGGGTAGGCTGGAAATAGTAAGGACTTGACCAGTTAATGCAGAATACCACACCGCACCCAAAGCAAGTCCGCGCTCATGTATTCATTTCTGGGAGAGTTCAAGGAGTGGGTTATCGCTACTCCACTGTGGATACAGCTACCCAACTAGGATTGACAGGTTGGGTGCGAAATCTCCCTGATGGTTGCGTGGAAGCAGTGTTTGAAGGTAGCCAGACGGTTGTAGAACAAATGATTCGCTGGTGTTACCAAGGACCACCCGCTGCTATGGTGAAAGATGTACTGGTAGAGTACGAGAAACCAGAAGGTTTACGGGGATTTGAAGTTAGGCGTTTTGAGAAGCCTTAGCTGGGTCAACAACTAACACGGCTGTTCCTTCAATTTTGCCATTGCGAAGGGCATCTAGAGCATCATTTGCCTGACTCAGTGGAAACAGATTCACTTGTGTACGGATAGGGATTTTCGGGGCTAATGCGAGAAACTCTTCTCCATCTGTACGAGTAAGATTTGCAACAGACCGCAAAACCCTTTCCTCCCAAAGAATGTCATAAGGAAAAGATGGAATCTCACTCATGTGGATACCAGCACAAACCACCACACCGCCTTTGGCTACTGCACGCAAAGCCGCTGGGACAAGTTTCCCGACTGGAGCAAAAATAATCGCTGCATCCAATGGTTCTGGGGGTAATGCATCTGAGTTACCTGCCCAAATTGCCCCTAACTGACGGGCAAACTCTTGTCCCTGAGTGTCACCAGAGCGCGTAAAGGCAAAGACTTGACGACCTTGATAACGAGCAAGTTGAATCAAAATGTGTGCTGCTGAACCAAAGCCATAAAAACCTATTTTTTCGGCATCGCCAGTCATTCTGTAAGCACGATAGCCAATTAATCCTCCACATAATAGTGGTGCAGCCTGCAAGTCAGGATAGTCGTCAGGAATAGGAAAGCAGAAACTTTCATCAGCGACAGTCCACTCTGCATAGCCGCCATCAAGGTTATAACCTGTGAATTGGGCATAGTCACAAAGGTTTTCACGCCCAGAAAGACAGTAGCGACAGCGATTGCAAGTATGACCTAACCAGGGAACACCAACGCGACTACCCACATGAAATTTTTTCACATTTTCTCCAATTGCCTCCACTGTACCGACAATTTGATGTCCAGGTACCAGAGGACATTTTGGGTGTGTCAATTCCCCATCCACAATATGCAAATCTGTACGACAAACAGCACAAGCATGAACGTGAATCAAGACCTGTTGTGGATTAGGTTTTGGTACTGGCAAATCAGCTAACCGCAGGGGTTTTCGCGGTGTCTCCAAAATCATTGCACGCATAAGTGATTTCTTCTTCATTTCTTTCAATTTAGCCAATAAAGAAAGGAGACAACCGACTAATACCATGTTGGATTTTAGATATTAGATAATGGAATTGTAAAAGAGTTATTGACTAAGCTTTTTGGCTATCCATCTGTCGCAATCATTTTCCAAAATCTAAAATCCAAAATTGTCTGACGGCGTGCGACGATTCATCCCATCCGCACAAGGAATGGGCTTTCTCACCGTCTTTCGTAAGGCATTTTCTGATGCTGATAACTTATCTTCACAATTCTTGACTGTAAAAATACCAGCAAAACTGATATATATAAGTATAAACCGAAAAACTGCCATTATTGTACTAGTAAAAAGCACATTCAGTTGAGTAAAGTAGTAGCATCAATGACTTCAAAATAAAAATATGTATAAAGTCAGTACGATTAAGAGAAGGCTAAAAACTAATACTGGCGTAGGTTACGTTAAGGAAAGAAACTGGACGATATCAAGCATTTATTGGGTAACGCTTGCACTCTACTCAACCAAGCATTCTTCTTAACTGAACCGTATTGAGGTATAAATATTTTTATAATCTTTAAATCTTTATCCTGTTACCCCAAATTTTTCCTTGTTACTTATTTAGTAGTTTGTTGCGATCGCTGTCACGCTTTCACTAGTAGTAGCAGTAAGCACTCAAACATATTTGTATCAAAAATTCATGGAGGAAAACCGATGATAAACATCTCGATGCTGCAAGACGAACTGCAAAACTTTGTTTCAGGAACTTCTGAGGTTCAAGGTGCAGCTTTGGTCAGCCCAGATGGTTTAGCTCTAGCCTCTGTTTTACCGAGTGCAATGGATGAAGAACGTACTGCTGCTATGTCTGCATCCATACTCTCATTGGGTGAACGCATCGGTCGCGAGCTGGCTCGTGGGAATGTAGAGCGTATTGTTGTGGAAGGGGAAAAAGGCTATGGTGTGTTGGTTAGTTGTGGTACTGATGCTGTTTTGTTAGTGCTTGCTGGTGCTGAAGTCAAGCAAGGTTTGCTGTTTCTGGAGGTAAAACGTGCTGTTTCTAGAATTGCACCCCTGTTGAACTGACTGGGAATACAAAACAGTCCCTACACCGATTTTTAGGTTACTGATTTTATATCTTAAAATATTCCCATCTCAATGTTTTAGCAAAGTGAACATCAAGATAGATACGAACGCAAACGGATCATTGATCTATGTCTATCTGTGTATATCTTTGTACATCTGTGGTCGATTTCAAAAACCTAACTTATGTCAGCCTGAATTCATAATCAAGCGTAAATACTGAATTAACAGGAGTTTGATAGATGTTACGTCCTAATTTAGGAGATTTTAATAGTATTGTCTGTTTTAAGGCGGCAATTATAGGTATGGAAGAGGCTTTAGGTGAAAAAGCGACTGCGATCGCCTTAATATCAGCAGGTCGTCATCGTGGTAAAGTCTTAGCCAAAGAATTAGCCCTAACAGACTCATCCATATCTTTTGATGAATTAACTGACAAAATCAGTTTTGCTCTGGGCAAAAATGGTAGTCGTCTGTGTATAGTTAAAAAAATCACTAAAGAAGGTGAATTCATCAAAGTATACACATCAGAAACCTTATGTTCTACAGATGAACCCCAAGGATCAAAACGTACATGTACTTTTACGCTTGGTACGATTTGGGGCATGTTAGAAGTCACTTTTGGTAAACGCTTACAAGGTAAACACATCGAATCTGTACTGCGCGGTAGCGAATACGATGTTTTCGAGTTTACTGAACTTGTATGAGTTTATGAGTGGTGGTTGTTAAGCGTTATTTGTTCACGCAGTTTCGCCGCCCGTTAAAGTATAATATGTTACAGTGTGTCTTTTCTTCATACTTCGCACTACCGAAGTAAACTTGCTCCAAAGACTAAAATCAAACTAAACCTCTTGTCTTAGATCACGCCATTTTAAGGAAATTCCGCACAAGAAACCATTGAAAGTTTTTGATTCTTTATGTTGGAAAGACTTATGTGAAAAAAACTTCCAGCGAGGATGTTTTATCATTGAAGTCATCACCTACATAAGCAGTGTCTGAAGTAAACTCCTTGCTTTGACCTGTAAACCCAGTATGTTCGTAAAGGATGACTCGCATTCCTGAGGGTATACGCAAAGAACTTAAAGAATCGTTGCCAATAGTAAGTTTGTTGAGGTCGTAACTACCCGGCTCTAGTTCTTGGCTGATACCTCGATGTTCGCTGTCGGAATAAATTACAACTTTGCGATTAGGCCCAAGCAGCTTTGTAATCATCTCGCGGACATTGGGACGGTTACCAATGCGTTGGTTGCTAGGGCGTCCGGGTGCATCTTGTTGAGGTGAGCCTGTGCTTCGGAGTAAATCCCTTGCTTTGGCAGGAGTGAGAGGACTCGTACCACGGGCATGTAAAACTCCTTGGACGCAAGCCATAGCACCAACTACAACAGGTGAAGCGCTGGAAGTACCACTAAATCGATCGGTATACCATTCGTCTTCACTTGGACCTCCCTGTAAGTCGCCGTAACCGCAGGTTGTCACCTCGCTTCCCCAGCCTTGAGCATCAACTGCTGAGCCATAATTAGAGAAGCCTAAGCGCGATCTGTCAGGACCGTGGTTCTGTCCGTGGGTTCCTGGAGGCGGGGCACCAGCTCCCACTAAAATTGCACCAGAATCACGATTGGTGCGATTAAATGGGTTAGACCAATTGCGCGGAAATCCAGGACTTGGGGTGTTGTAAATTGGGTCATCCAAATTTTCTGCGCCGTTACCTGCGGCTTCGATCACAATGACACCCTTTCTGGTCGCATAGCGTATGGCATCAAAGTTGTCGGGCCACCACTCCATTGCAATGAAGCCTTCTTGTCCACTTCCGGTAGCACGGGGTCCAGGTGCGTGGAGTTCTATGAGAATAATGTCCCCCGGATTCAGAGCATCAGCAGCTTGACGAATTGCTGCTGCCGTGCCTAGTTCACCAAAAATAGAAATGGCACGGACACTCGCATCTGGGCAAATTCCTGTACAACCATAGGAGTTGCGATCGCACCCCAATACCCCAACAACAGCAGTGCCGTGATTTCGCCAAACCTCGTCATCTGCTGGAGAACCGCCGACGATACCCCCCTGGTTTTGTATAAGGTCTTCGTGGCTAAAACGCCAAGCACCTTCTATATCGATAATTTGAACACCACCACCGCTACCACCTGGTATTGTCCATGCATAACGGGCATCAATGCCGTTTGGAGCAGTATTGAGATAAGTCTGACGGGTACTAAAATCAGGAGTAACTGGCGGTGCTTCCGCTGCTCTTGCCTGCATGAAATTGAGCGTTTGATTTCTCAGATCCAGAGCGATGGGTAGTTCTGGTGCTGGCTTCACGTAAGCAGCTTCCACAATTTCCTGTTCGCGCAAACGGGAAGCTATTTCTTCCAATCGTTCATCGGGAGCATCTATTTTGTAATAAACGGATAGATCTGGCACATCTGTGTTATTCTCGGTAGCTAAAGAATCTGTTCTGGCTTGCATCCGCTCTTCACTCAAACCGAACAATGGTCGCATTGTGGCATTTTCAGAGGCAAGTAATTCAGCTAAAGGATTAATATTTGCAGCGGTAATGGATCTAATTCCTTCCCTTGTTGCCCGCACTCCAGCTTCAGGTTTTATAACGACGATCAGTTCGCGCTCAAATTTCTTTGGTCTATTTGTCGTGTTTGTCATAGGAATAACTCGATAGAACCTTGATGGTAGAAAAATCTATCTAATTTGCTCAAACTAGAGAACATTTGTCCTCTGTCTATATGCTTAGTAGTAGACAGCGCCATCAACTTATGCAGTTGTTAGTTGTCTTAGAAAAAGGCATATTGTATCGGAGTCTTTTAACAAGAAAGAATTTAGGAGCCAGGAGCCAGAATTCAAAATTGAATTCTGCGTGACTGGTGGATGAATAAACGGGTTTAAGTCTCCCACTAAATCGAAGATTTCGTGCTTTTCAATAGACCTCTTGCATAAATACTTAAAATATCATGTTGAGCGGAGCAAAACATCTCGCGAGATTCTGAGGCTTCGCCGCGCCAAGGCGAACACTGCACTACGTTTCGTACCCTGCGGGAAGCCGCAAAGCGTCTACAGAATGACATCTCTAACTTTTGGACTTTTGCAAGAGGTCTAATTAGTAGCGGTCTGAATCCCCTACTAATTGATTATGAATTCTGCATTCTTCTTTAAACTCCAGTTAAGTATTTGGGAGATGGAGCGATCGCCGATATTGTTATGTACCTGCCATATACACACATCTCAAAAAGATGCCCCTAACTTAATCATTCAAAGCAAAATTAATGTATGCGTTGCTAGCTCCTCTTAAGGTTGTGTTATTAGTTATACTTCGGACTTTATTTTCAAAAAATGCCGAATTTTTTCGGAAACCCAAATAATTTACAGCAGTTTGCATCTTCGTGGAATACGTGTAGAGAACGCCACATCGCTCAACGCGCTTAACCCGCGCACGCGAGTGGCTCCGTTACATTTACGTGCTCTACACGGTTTTGGGTTTTACACTTGTACCTCATTTACCTGAAATATGCTGTATTACCTCACTAACCGCAAGCCGATTACTCTTTTGTATTAGTGGACTTGGTCTCTAAAGAGTTCACTCTTTCCCTCAAGACGGAAAGTTCTTGCTGCTGCTCTTTGATGACCTTAGTGAGTACAGCAACAATTTCTAAAGCGCAAACTCCTTTTCTATCACGAGTCGCTACTAACTCAGGCACATCTTCTGCAATAAATCCGACTATGGGTTCTTTCTGCTTATCTTCTCGGTAATTGAATTTAACTGGATTAAGATCCGCCAATGCCTCAATTGCTTCTTGAGTGGAGAAATCGGTAATATTTTCCTTGAGTTCTCTAGATGACCACTGTAGGTATTTATTTGCATAGACCTCACTTTTGTTAGTAATGGTCATCAACCCTCTGAACTTCCCATCTGGTCCTTGCCATTGAAATCGTGTCTCTCCCTCTTGTTTGCCAAAATGAGTAAACCCAAATAAGCCGTCTTGTCCACCGTCGTAAGCGAAGTCGAGTCCTTTTCCAGAGGTTGGGAACAACTTGATGTTTCCTCCAAACGTCTGGTCTGGTGAAACCACGTGTAGCAATGCTTCAGGGTTTTGTATCCCGATACCAACATTGCCGTTGGATTGAATTCTTAACCTTTCTTTTAGTTGATTGGTAAGTTGCCCTGAATTTTTCGTGTAAAAAGCTATATGACTGGAAAAGTTGCCGTCATCAATAGATTGTATTCGGGCTGTTGAGGGATTTTGACCTACATCATACCCATTAAAATCAATTGCTGCTCCAGCACCTGATGTACCTAAACTGTTTTGTAGCGTCAGTACAGGTCCTAGTTTTCCGCTTACATCTTTTCGGATTTCTAAAAGTGATTTTGGCGTTGTTGTACCAATGCCAACGTTACCTTTTGTGTAAGAGATGGGACCGCCATCAGCACCTTGCCATTGACTGCTTCCTGTGCCACCGATGGGGATTGAAGGGTCTAATTTATCTCGAGTAATAGCTCCATTTTGAATTTTGGCAGCAGTGATGGAATTATCTGCAATTTGGTTAGTCGTGACGGCACCATTTGCCAACTTAGCAGTGGTGACATTTCTATCTGCAATTTTCGGAGTAGTAACTGCATTATCAGCAATTTTCGGGGTAGTGACTGCACCATCTGGTAAACCGCCACCGCCTATAGGGATGGAGGGGTCTAATTTTTCTCGTGTGATCGCTCCATTTTGAATTTTGATAGTAGTGACGGCATTATCAGCAATTTTGGGAGTCGTGACAGCATTATCAGCTAACTGTAGTGTCCCCACGCCATTATTTGGAATACCAAGGGGGATTGAGGGGTCTAGTTTTTCTCGTGTAATCGCTCCATTTAGAATCTTGGCAGCAGTGACGGCATTATCTTGCAGTTGATTGGTGCTTACGCTACCAAAATCCAGTCGAATATTTGTTAAAGCCGAGCCATCTCCAAAGAAGTTTGATGCGCTTACTTGATCTGCATCTATCCTTCGAGCTTTGATATCGCCTCTGCCTCCTGACACTTCTAACTGCGCAGAGGGTGAGGTGACTCCAATACCCACTGGCCCTTGAAATGTGTATTGCCCTAATTGGTTAAATTGGTCAGCCATATTATCTAAATCTCCTTAGGTTATTACAGTTGATTTTTTGAAAGTATGTTACATCCTAAGAACTGAAATATTTTCCGAAAAATTACCCCAAACAAAGCAGCCATAGTTGAATTTGGAAAGAATCAATTGGGTTGGAGTTTGGAGCTATATTCCTTCTTAACTCAACAGTCATTCCTTGCGCTGAAATATTAGATATGTCAACTATCAAGGTAGATTGTTTATTAACAGGTCGATCTTGGTATGTCACCTTGCACAGAAAAGGTCCCTCCTCGGTAATAGGTAGCCAAGAAGTTGCAGAAGTTTTTATGGTACCAGAACAAAAACACTGTAGATTTCGTGGTGGTTTTTTATTATTAACAAAACCAAAGATTGAGCCTGAATAAGATTCTTGAGCGCTTAAAATCCATCTAGAAAGTCCTCCGACTAATATTAGTCTTGGTTGAAAAGTGAGATCCGGTACTGCTATTGGTGCGCTAGATTGAGAGCCTTCGACGATAGACCTCTCATTAAATGTGATTGAACTTGTTACAACTTGCTTGCCAAGGTCATAGTTTTTGATAAACTCAGTTGCAGCAGTAATTTGACTAGAAACTTCAGGTGCTAGTTGCTCGGCTTTGACCGCACCTGTGGCAATTTTAGCACTGGCGAATTTGCGTTTTGATGAATCAATGTTACTGATGTTAGCATTAGCATCAAGCCTAATTTGTGCAAGTACAATCACCGAGCCATCATTAGGAGGAAAGTCTTTGGTGGCAATTAAGTTGGGACGTTCCGTTGTACGGATGTAATTATCCACAGCACCAACCTGGCGACGGTCTGCCTCATCTTTGGTTTCGGCATACTGAATAGTTATCCAAACATCAACTTCTCTGCCAAGGTTACTCAGTTCACGTTCTTGATTTGATGGCAACACAATTTCATGCCCATTTTTGTCAATGGCTACGCCAGAACTGATTGAGAGTTTCTGGGTAGCTATTTGTGTGACCTCCAGCCCTGAGACAATTCCCCAAGAATGGAGTTCCCGATTATGTAGATGACGCATATAACGATGGTATTTTTGCTCATCTATAAAATCGTTTTCTTCTAAAAATTGAGAGTTGAAATAATTAAGACGCTTAACTTCAGCCATAAGTTGAAATCTCCTTTTATGAGTTCTGATTTTTTGGCCAGATACCGAGTAATGTATCAACACCGATAGTTGAGTGTACTCGAATCTGCATACTGATAAACTCAGGCTTCAATTCATAGTAAGTATGAGCAGGTTTCTCTAATTCGATCAAAGATTTGACAATTTCTAACTGTCGTAGCAGTGTAGATGTGTCTAATTGTGGTAGCGTTACAGTCACCTGAAAGAAATGTGGTGGACCACCACCCAAATAGGTATATTTTTCATAGGTATCTTTTCCAACTGTTGAGTGGACGCCAATTTGAAATTCTAAGTCTCCGATTTCCTCAATCTTTGGTTCGGTAAGGGTGAAAATTTTCAAGAGTTTCAGCAGATTTTCTTTGGTACCTCGCCGTCGATAAAGTGGAATAATTTGGGCAATAAAATCCCGTTGTTGTGATGGAGGTAAATCAGCCCTTAAAGTAAAAGCAGCCCAACTAGCCAGCCACGGTAAAAAATCTTTGGGTGTTTTATGTGGCTCAAACAGATCTGCAACGTTAGCAATGATTTTTTCCAGTCCTTTGGGTTGAAACTTAATGTCATCCCTTGGTTGTGGAAATGGTGTAGTATCATCAATTCCGAGCAATACTTTTTCAAAGGCTAGGAGAAACTGACCAAGGAACTCGTCTTCCTGGTAAATATCAGGAAGATAATCCATGAAACGACTCGGCGATCGCATTGGGTTGGAAGGCATAGTTTTAGATGAAAGACTTAAACTAGGTCGATATTATCGGTTAAAAACACAAGTTCTTCTGGCTTCAACTGCACTGCAACCAAGCGCTTATCGTCATTTCTGAGCAGGCGATCGCTGTTTTGAACTACCTGTTTAGGATCTCGCCGATCTCTAACTGTCAACTCATCACTATCATCTTTTCGTTCAACGTAATCTACCCCTGGCAACTTATCAAGCAATTGATAAATTTCTGAAACGTAAACATTATGACTAAATGGCCAGCCTTTACCATCTGTACCGCCCTTCAGGGGATCCAGGAAGTTCTTGAGCGCATCCTCTGCACGGGGGCGAACATCGTTTTCCAGAGCATCAGCTTTAAGGAAAATTCTTAGATGTATCCCTATGTAAACGTAACGGGGACCAACTACGCGCACTCTTGTAGCCAGCAGCCGTCGATCTCTGAGGTAATCGCGGACTTGTTCAATGAGCTCGCTCGTAGGTTGAAGTTCATTGATAATCTGACGTTGATTGCTTTCTTCACGCTTTGGAACGATAATAACACTGACGTATCCTGGTCTTTCTTCTAGGCTCAGGAGGAGTTCAGACTCCAGATTCTCCAGATTGCGGTTGCGTATAGTGTGAGCACGAGCAACTTCTTGGAAATGCACCAGCACTAAGGTTTCAAAATCTTCACCAATAACGCAGCGATCAGGCGTACGCAGTTTTAGGACGGTATCTCGAATTTCCTTATTTAAGTTTAGTGGTTTGTTTGGCTTCCAATCAGGACCGTTAATAAGTTTTAAAAAAGTGAGCTTGTTAGCATCTGTTACCCGATTTAACCGATAATTCAGCATTTCGGTCAGATAGGCAAACAATTCAATCAGCGTAATGCCAGGATCGGAGGGGTTATGGTTTGTCCACTCCGGGGCGTAGGTGGGAATTAAGCTGAGAGCTTCTTGAACCAAATCGTCGTAGGTGCGATCATCAAGGTGGGGAAGTGGTATAGACATAGTTTTGTAAAACAGTAGAGCAAGTAGGGAAATTATTTAAATAAAAGCTTGATTGTATGTTTGCCGGAATAGACTAGAAAGCGTTTTGTTTTAATAATTTGATTAATTTCTTCCGGTGGGTTGTCGTCAGGTTTAACGCTTAGACTATGGACGTGGTCAACGCCCGGTACTGCTTCAAGTAACGCGTACAAATCCGAGGGGTATGGTCGCCGACCAAATTGCCAACCTAGCTTATCAAAACCACCAGTGAGTGGATGCAAGAAGTCAGTCAAGACAATGTTTACAGCTTGTTCTACTGCACTGGCTCTCTCTAAAGATGTTGGAACAATAGTTGTAGTAATACTGACCTCTATATACACCGGACCTACCACCCATATTTTTGCAGTTCCAATAGCATGGCTTTCTAAATAGTTTTGAACACGCTGCATGAGTTCTTGGCTAGGCAAAGGTTTGAGGTTGGAAGTACGAGGCACGATGATGATGCTTACTTCGCCTGGGGCTTTGGGTGGCTGGAACGACAATAAATTTTCACCGACGAGTGGGTTAAAAGTTTGAATATCTAGTGGCTTTGCAGACAAGTTGAGCAAGGGTACGGCTTTTGCCCGTGCGACTTCTGGTGTCGCTTGCATTGCTAGGTCTTCATAGTCTTCAAAAGTGACGGCACGCCCTCCGTGGCGAACGGTGCGTGGTCCGAGTTCTGTTAACTCATCTAATGCTTGGGCATCAGCACCTCCTGTTGCTGCTTCTGGATTAGTCACTGTGTCAATAAAAGGAACGGTCGTTTGAAGTTGGACAATAGTGTTTTCGGGTTGGTTACCTTTTGTCCCACCTCCCGCTTGATATCTCTTCATCCGCACATTTGCAATGCCAAGTGGCGGAATGAGTCCTCTTAAGCCATCGCCAAAGCGAATTTCTCCTAAGTTACGGTCGATGATATAGTGGCGCGAGCGCGGTTGCGAACCATAAAAATCCGGTACTTCACTCCAGCGCACCCAAATTTCTTCAGGTCGTCCGGTTTCATCAAGAATTTCGGAAATTGCATTCTCACCATGTACTTTCTTGATACTTTCTTGTTCCTCACTTGTGGGCATTTCTAGTTCTCTAACTTCCAGGTATTCTCCCTTCAGGACTGGCGATTGTGTAGTGCGAAAGCTTTGATTTTCTGCGCCATTGCTGGAACCGAGAATTTCATCGCTGATAGTGAGGGCTTGAATGGCGATCGTTGTGTTTAGCAGAACTCGTTTTAACTGGGGTTTCACAAAATATTCACCAGAACTTGGTTCCCTATACACGCGCAGCCAGTAAAGTTTTTTCTGTAAGTTAAAATCTTGTTTTGCAACAAAATCTTCCGTTGGTAACAATTCCACCAATCCTGAATGAGTAAATGCTTCAGTCTCATCCTGCACGAACAACCTTTCCCATCGGTTACTTTTGCCACTCCAATACTCCCAATTTAGGCGTGGTGATGGCGAAGATAAGGAATTTGGAGAGGAATTGTTAGTCTTTAAGTTTGGATCATAAACAACATCTTCCACCTGAAAGTAAATACTAAGAGTGAGATTGGGAAAGCTGTTGTAGTTCTCTGGTGTACTGAAACCTAGATAGAGGATTGGCTGATCATCAGCAATAGGTTTAAATGGTTCAAACCCCGAACCAGAAGGAATTCGTTGAGATCTGAAATCATTATAGGTTTCTATAGCTTCAGGTGGCTGTTGTGGAGTCGTCAAAGTGTAGTCTACTTTTAACGAGTTAATCAAGGGTGGTTTGAAACTTGCAGGAACGAAACTGAACCCTCCAAAAGTGTTCTCATTTTTTTCGTAACGAGCATCTTCGCCATAATTGCCAGATTTAATCCGCACTCGCAGCCAAAAGTTTTCAATTCCATTAACGGTTGTTGGCTGCAAGTTTTCGGGTAAGATAAATTTTACGACTTTATCAACTCCAGGATCTGTAAAGGCTTTAGTCGTATCCTGAAACTTTACCTCTGGTGGCGATAAATCTGCTTCAGGACCAGATTGTGTAGAAGTTCCTACAGAAACCCATCCCTGAGTCGTCCAAACTTCCCATTCCAATGTAGCATTTGGCTCTTTGCTTGTAATGGGTAATGGTATTCCGGCAGATGCAAGATTCGCTAAGTCTATATGAAGAGTGACAATTGCACCGCTTTTTGAAAAGGCTTCCTGGTTTGCTAAATACAGTGTATCACCGAATTTGGGCTGTTCTCCAAATGGGAAAAAAGGTTTGCTCAAATCAAGTGGTAGTAAGTTGGCAAATGCTTCTTCTATAGGTTGTCCGGTATTGCCAAATGTTGCTTGCAAACTGACACTGTTGATAAAAGGTCGTTTAGATTGTTGAGAAATAAAAGTTTTTAATCGGCAACGCAGCAAAAATTTTGGCTCTAAATTCTCTAAATTCTCTAAATTCTCTGAATTAGAAATCTTTTTAATAACTTCGCCAATGTTATTAAAAACAATTGTACCGCTTCTCGTTAAATTGGATGTTTGGTCGTTCATGTTAGAAATGGTGGAGCATTGCAGTCCATTGCAAATTTTCCATTCTAAAGAGGGAGAATCTGGATTTTGCAAATCTTCCTTGAGCGAAAAAGTCAAGGTTAAAGTTTGCAAATCAGAATGTTTTAGTAGAGTATTGCTAATAATATCGAAATGATAATCAATTGGGTCTTTACCTTCAAAAGCTGGAACAGGTAATACTTTATTTTCAGCACTATCACTTTTATAAATAGTTATATTAATATCATCACTAGTGTAATTATTATAAGAATCTTCCTGAGGTTGACGCACAAAGATAGATTCCAATCGTGCTGCCGTAACTACCAAGTTACGTTCTGTTTCAAAAATCACTGGTTCATTTTCACCCTCAGCAACTTGTGCTGCCACTTGAGTTCCGGCAGGAACAAAAGCATCAACGTCACTGCCTTCTGCTAAAGTGAACAATAATGGTACTCTAGCTGGTTGAGGCAGTAGCAATGATACACCTAACAGATCCAGAAATGCCAAGAAATTTTTATACAGCACCTGGTTAAGCCGTTGAATAATAATTTCGGCGTAACGGGCAAAGATATTAACGAGTGCAGTAGCAGAACTGTTTTCTACAACCGGGCGATCGCCTGTCCAACCAGGTACATCATACGCCTTTAACAGTTGTTGCACCTGTTCGGCGATATCCTTTGCCGTGCGAGAGTCAATAGGTGGCGGTTTTGCCATCAGCCTGCACTCCTTTCTAGATAAAAGGGATAAACCAGGTTGAAGACGTTATTGGTAGCCCGAACTTGATAGTCAATGTTGATTAACAGTTTCTCTCCCTCAGAGTCAGAAACTGACCCTACCTGCACATCCAGTACGTCAATACGTGGTTCAAACAGAAGCAACGCCTCTCGTACAGCTTGAGACACCTTCCAACAGTGGAAGGCGAATTCACTTCAAATACCAAATCGTAAATTCCACAGCCGAAATCTGGGCGCATAACCCGTTCACCTTTGGCAGTACCAAGGATAATCCAAACCGACTGGCGAATGCTTTCTTCATGCGCGGCTTGGGCAAGTGCGCCATTATTTTCCACGGTCACCGGAAAGCCTACACCCTTTCCCAAAAACGGTTTAGACATCTTACTCTCCTTATTAACCAATAAAGACTGTGCCTTTCGCAATTACCCGTCCTACTGGCAGGTCTACTGGGTCATTGCAAGTTAAAGCCTGGTCATCAAGCCTCGCTGCCATTTTGCCGTTAATTTTAACTGTGGCACTACCAAATACGATCGTGCCTCTGTTAGCAGGTGGTTTCACAAATGAACCTGGAGGTGGAACAATATGCGGTGGTATATTAATAGCGATACTACCGACCGTCGCGGCTGGCATCCCCATGATTCTGACATTGGGGCTGAGATTGGCAGTAATGGTACCCTTAAATGGCAAAGGCGTAGGTACAGGTGCCGCAACCGGTGGAACAATCACAAGGTGTGTGTCGATTGCTACTATTGTATCCCCTTGTTTTGCTGCTGGTTTTCTCATAATTACTAACTACTAACTACTAACTACTAACTACTAAGAGTTGATTTATAAAGTAAAGATTAAGTCTGTGTAGGTTGGGTAGAGCGCAGCGAAACCCAATATTTATCTTCTTAGTTGGGTCTGGTCACCTCGACCCAACCTACAAAATACATCAATCAGGCTCTTAAGATTTACTTTATAAATGACCTCTAACTAATTAAGATTTATTATTCTGCCTTTGATATTCATATTGGCGGTAGCCTCGATATTCATCCCTGTTTTTGCTGTAATGTTGGTTGTGTTTTTGGAATTTATTTCAATTTGTTTGGCATCTAACTTGATGATACCTTTGGGGGCAGAGAGTGTAATATCTTTGTCTGTTGTGATGGTAATAGTATTGGCTTTTGTATCAACTTTTATGCTGTTCTTTTTACTCTTATCAAGAATTTCGATAGTTTCTTGTCCTTTTGTATCATCTAAAGAGATCACATGACCGCTACGGGATTTAATCAGGCGAATGTTATTTTTCCCGTCAAGTTTCGCCTCTGGAGGAGGAACATCTTTAACATTCCACAGAGCACCAAGAATGTAAGGAAAACGCACGTCTCCATGTTCAAAGACAACAAGCACCTCATCATTAATTTCTGGTATAAAATAAAATCCTCGTTGCGAACCTGCCATTGGTGTAGCGATGCGTGCCCAATAGCTTTCATCATTATCACTTAACCAGGGAAATTTGACTTTTACCCGTCCTAGCTTTTTCGGGTCATTGATATTGCTAACAATTCCAATCACTACTCCATAAATCTTCTGGGACATTTCCTGCTGCGTTTGCGTGTCAACCAGTACTTCAAATAAACTCACGATTGTTATACTCCATTTGAAATTTTATTAAGAATGGAAATTAGCAGGTACTAGTTGTTAATTGCCAAAAAGAACGATTAACTACTAACTACTAATACCAATTCTGGAGTAAACTTGCACTTAATACTTACTCTTTCACTCGGGCGCGTGCTATGCGCAGCAGGCGCACGCTACGCGAAGGCGTCTTGTTGCTAATCGTTTAATAAACATTAAGTGCATCTTCATTGAGAATTGGTATAACCATCAACCATTAAAAAGCATTTCTCTGAACAGTGAAATGAGTGTAGTAACCACCAGGACCATAGTGGCTAGTCCTAGCGTTGAGGCGATGATTGACTGCGGTGACGTAGTACTGTCCTCGGTACTGTTTACCGATGCGATCGCCATCAATTTTGATAACTTTGCCTGCTTTTAAATCTGTGCGTCCGTGACACACTCCTTCACCTGTAATAAAACTGAGTACTCCAGCATTAAAATTAGCGTTGGCAAGTTGATCAGCTTCTTGCTGAGTTCTAATCGGGTGAGAGATCGAAACTCCAGTAGCCTTGCTAAAGGCTTTTTGACTCTGCGCTGCTCCACTTTTTTTCCCACCCATCTTGGAGACTTCCTTTCTCCCGCGCCCGACGATTTTTTGTTTTTTTAGCAAAGGGTCCCATCCTTGCACGGTAATTTCATCAACCTGACCCATAGCAGAGACACGAGGGTAAAACTCCAGCAAATCATCCATAAAGGTTAAGGTCATAATCTGGGGCTTGTTATTACCCACAGGTCGGAAAAACAGCTTTTTGTCTTCTACGACCACCTCATACTGAATCTGACGGGCACGGGCTTGCAAAAATTCCCAATCTGTTTGGTTTGCTTGCAGCACGTACTCATGCTTCACTTTACTATTTATGACCTGGGGGGTTAACTTTGCCTCCTGAGCAATTTGAGTTGCAATCTGGCTGTCTGTTTTGTTGAGAAATGTTCGAGTTTTGCGACCTCTGAGCAGTCTATGGCGGCGATCGTAACCCCGCACTTTTAAGCTAGGCGGCAATTGGAAATGAAACTCTGGCTCTAGGGCAGTAATCTCGCCTATGATCACAGGTTCTATTTTACCGTGGTGATAACCCAGTTTCACTGTAATCTCACCACCAATCTCAAAGAGATTGGGTTTGTCAATCAATGGAATATCAGGTAATGGTCGCTCGTCTAGTCCAGCAAATTCCAAAGTAAACATACTAGGTATATTCACATCCTCATCAACTGTAATGCGAATTAACTGCAACTCTGCATTCAGAGGTATCGGCGATTTGTTAACGAGAACATCAAAATCTGGTAGAAACAGTTCTTTAGAAGCCTTACTTTTCACGGGAAGTCCTCAAACCACGAAACAGCGTAGCTTTTTCCACAGCCTCATTCTCAATAATTTTAGATTAATGAAAATGATGAAGGTCAAAATCAGGGCGTGTGTTACCCACACAATCACCTTTTCCACATGCCGTGAAAAGTCAGTTCTGGAAACAACCGTCATATTTGTGTTGATTAACCCCCTAGTAGACTTCTGGAATAGTTAAAACCTTGCCAATCTGCAGCAGGCGCGGGTCGTCCAGACCGTTAGCTTCCGCAATTAAGCGCCAGAGGGTTGGTTCTCCGTAGAGTTTACCTGCAATGCTGCTTAGACTGTCGCCGCGTTTGACCGTGTGGGTAGTTAATTCTGGGTCAGTTTTGCGTTGGTCATCCTTTGGTTTTAGATATTCTGTGAAGGTAACACTCAACGTCGCCCGAACTGGAGTACCGTCTTTTTTAAAAAGCGTAAACGTTTGTGTTAAATCTGTGATCACCCCATCGAAAGGAAAGTCAGAACCACTTGGAGCAGTCCCCCAACTTACGCGACAGGCTGGAGGCTGTTTAAAAGTTCTGTTAATGCGGGTGAGCGCAACTATCTCGTTGGTTTTTGCTCTAACATCCTTTCCACTACCTGGTTCAGTGACATCAAAAAAAAGCTCATTGATGGTAAGTATACGACTGCTGCCACCACCAAAAGTTAATTTAGGGGCATTGAGTAATTCTTGTGTTTTCCCGTCACCTGTTGTGCTGTCTGGAGTTTTCCAAGTTACACTCTTTGTAATTGAATAGGAATTGGGATTAAAAGCTACTTTGATTGGTTTCCCGCTTGGTGACATGGTTAAAGGATTGAGCGGTTGAATTTCTAACTTGGTTACGCTTTTTGATGCAGCTCCTGCTAGTACCATAGGTTCATCCCCCGACGCTCGCGTTCAATAGATAGGTTGCGATGCAGAATACGGCTCACCTGTTCGGCAATCTGCGCCACATTGATTTCATTGGTTTGTGTGTTTGTTTGCGCTGGTGTTGTTTGAGTTGTGGTCTGTCTTGCGTTGTTCACTTCTGCTGTTGTAATAGAGTTAGGGCTGGATGTGGTTGAGATTTTGCGAGCAATATATTGTTCTCCTCTTACTGAATTGATTGCTAGAGGCATCTCAGCCTGATGGTTGCTATTGCTGACATGAGAAAGCAAGTTTTCAGATGAGGCTGTACTCACACTTTTACGCCAGACCATGTTCTGTTGTTCTAACGAATTCTCAGTCGAAGGAATTTCTGAGGCGATCGCCCGTAAGGGCGCTGCGCTACGCGCGCTCGCGACAACAGAAGTCTTTAAACTACTCTCACGTCCTACTTTCCTTTGCAACGTACTTATGGGTAAATTGCGAGATCGTCCGGAACTTTCAGCATTGCTAGTAGAGGCTTCACTCAAGCGCTTTGGTAAAATCAGCGATGGTTCTGGTTGTGAGGATTCATGTAACGTGGATGCAATTTCCCCAACAATAGGTAATTGGTTTTGAGCATTGTTTGTGGAAACTTTTGCAATATTTTGCTGAGTTGAATTATCCTGCTTAGATGACCGTTCTATGCCATCTTGTAAGGTGACATGATTCCTACCAGAAGTTGGTGAAGTTTCTTGTTGAAATCGTTTTGGTAATATTAAAGATTGTGTTGGCATCTGAGAAATTTCTGGTTTGGTTGCAATTTCTCTAGCTAGTGTAGATTGATTTATAGTTTTTTGAGAAACATTTTTTTTATTAGTATTTTGATTGCTAGAGGCACTTTCTATCCTTGATGACGATGAAGAACTAGAATTTTCATCATTTTTAGCTCCATGTGAAAAGTGTTTTGGTAATATCAGAAATTGTTCTGACTGTGAAAATTGATTGATAGCAGTAATTTCTCCAACAATCGGTGGTAGATGTTGAGTGTTATTTGTAGCTGTTTGTGCAATATTTTGCTGAGTTGAGTTTCTCTGAAGAGCGGAGCGTTCCACTCTACTTTCTACGGTAACATGAGCGCTATCAGCAGTTGGTGAAGATTCTTGTTGAAGGCGTTTTGGTAATATCAGAGATTGTGTTGATGCTTGAGAGATTCCTGATTTGGTTGTCATTTCTCTAGCGAGAACTGGTTGATTTATAGTTAGCTGAGAAATATCTGTTTTAATAAAGTTTTGATTGCCAGAGACATTTTCTATCCCTAACTGGGATAAAGAACTAGAATCTTCAGAAGAATCAGTACTTTGTGAAAGTCTTTTTTGTAAAATTAGCGATTTTTTTGATTCTTGGGACTGATATTTTCGTATTTCCTTTTCAATTATATTTCGTCGATATTGAGTGTTCTCTTTAGGGATTTGTGCAATATTTTGCTTGGTTGAATTTCGCTGACTAGCCGAGTGTCCCACTGTACCTTGTAAGGTAATATGGGCGCTACCAGTAGTTGGCGAATATTCTTGTTGAAGGCGTTTTGGTAATATCAGAGATTGTGCTGATGCTTGAGAGATTCCTGGTTTGGTTGCAATTTCTCTAGCGAGTACTGGTTGATTTATAGTTAGCTGAGAAATATCTGTTTTTATAAAGTTTTGATTGCTAGAGACATTTTCTATCCCTAACTGGGATGAAAAACTAGAATTCTCAGAATTATTAGTAGAGCTTTGTGAAAGGTATTTTGGTAAAATTAGCGATTTTTTTGATTCTTGTAACTGATTGTTTCGTATTTTATTTTCAATATAAATTCGTCGAAGCTGAGTGTTATTATTAGCAAATAAAAGAGGTTCATGAGTTGATTTATCTTTATTCAATGAGCGTTCAACTAGCCATTTTCTATCACCATCTAAAGTAATATGAGTACCACCAATCGTTGGTGAAGATTCTTGAAGGCGTTTTGGCAATATCAGAGATTGTGTTGAGATTTGAGAAACTTCTGGCTTGGTTGCAATTTCTCTAGTTAGTGTTTGCTGATTTATACTTGGTTGAGAAATATCTGTTTTAATAGAGTTTTGATTGCTAGAGACATTTTCCATCCCTAACTGGGATGAAAAACTAGAATTCTCAGAATTATTAGTAGAGCTTTGTGAAAGGCGTTTGGGGAAAATTAGCGATGGTTCGGGATTTTGGGATTGGTGCGATATAGGAGTTATTTCCTCAGCCACAGGAGGATGGTTTGAAGCATCAATTGACGAGTAAATTATGGTAGAACCTTCGTCCTCATCTGCGCTTTTTCCCTCTCCCAAGTCTTTTTTAGCTGAAACGAGTGTGGAATTTGGCGGAGTATTTGTAGGAAGTAATGAACTTGATTCAGTTTGGGATGAAGTGCTTGCCTGAAGTTTGGGTAAGGGAATTGCCTTGCGGCTTACACGAAATTGACCAGAGGGAGGAGGGGAGGATGTTAGCGGAGCGAGCCGTAGGCTGGGGGATGAGGAGGATGTTAGCGTTTGCGCAGCGCCCCCTACGGGGCTAGAGAGCCGTAGGCTGGGGGATGAGGGGGATGTTAGCGGAGCGAGCCGTAGGCTGGAGTATGAGGGGGAGGGGGAAGCAGTGCGTTGCAAAGTCGGCGCTGCGGGAGGGTTCTTCACAGTCAACGGCGACTGGCGTTGGGATTCCCTCTGTTGTGGAAACTGTTGTGGGACTGAGGGGGTAGGAGAGGGTTGTGTAGGAGTGGAACTGCGTTGAATTGTTAACTCTGGGCGACTAGCACGGGCAATTGGTACAGAAGATGGTGTTGTTGTTTGAGTTGCGGTTTCAAAGGTAGGAGTTTCATCTCTAGGGACTGCTTGTGACGGAGCAACAAGTACTAAATCAGCTTCTTCTGCTGAAGTATTGTTTTGACTGCCATAGCGTTTTAGTATTCCATTTAGCACAGCCGAACGCTGCACTATCCACTCTGGTACACGGGTAAACCGAGATTGGAATGGTCGAACATCAACTATTCCAGAAGGTTCAGTGCGGCGATCCTCAAGGCGCTGAATATGCGTGGAAGATGGTAACGTATCGTTTGTCTGTGTTGCAGGTTGTTGATATGACTCTGCCATAGGTGTCATAAATCTGCCTGATATAAATAAATAAGTTCAAAGAATTTTGAAGAGACGCTGGTACCATTGTTGAAAGTTTTCATTTCAAACTGTAACGTCCATTTCTGTGTCTCAATGACTTAACGTAGATGTGGGTTAGCTCAATCCTCGATGGGCAAGTTCTACACTCTCGAAAGCAACATCGCCAGAGTCAGCCTTAAGTTGTGGTCCAGTCCACTTACAAGGAAAAGCGTCTTTAAAGTTCCACCACTTGACTGGAATTTTTTGCTTGCTTAACAAGTAAACCGTGCCGTTTCGACGTTTAAACTTGCCTGTATCAATTGCTTGAACAACTTCTTGATGCCAAGTCCACAAACCATTAACTACGGTCAGCCCGTGTTTTAAGACCAGGGGTTGATATTTAGTTGGACCGATAAAGCGGTGCATATATTCATTGACACCTCCTTCACGGTAATCATAGTACTCTGTTTCTACTTCCAGACCACTGCACTCAGAAAAACCTCCGACCAAAATTCCTTCAATTTCAATCAAGAAATTAAAAGCATGGTAAGGGTCAAGCGTAGCACCTGCAATACTGCTGCCAGCACCATAGGCAGCATTCATACCCAAAGAAGGCATCGGTTGTTAACTCCTAGTTATTAAAGTTGTTCGTTAAAGCGTTGATTGATGTCAGCAATCTCTGCAACCCAACGCAAGCGCTCTGTATGCTCTAGCGTTAGAACATGTTCGTGCGACCAATGGAAGTGATAGGCAATGTAGGCTACCTCCTTATACAGCCGCTCTAAGGGGTAGCCAATTATCCCCCCATACTACTCAGTTCTACATCAAACTGTTTTTCACAGTGAGGGCAGTTTGTACGGACGCGATCGTGCCCATTTTTATTAATCCGGCAGTAGAGGTCTTGCAAATAGCCTAAATCACCTGCGAACAAGTTTTCAATCACTTTAGGAGTGATAAACTCCAGGGTGCCGAGTTTAGTAATGACTCTTGAGAGCAAAATCATGAGCAGATATGCTTGGTTGCTTCGCACGCGGGGGTCTTTGAGAGGGGCAATTTCATCTAGGGCAGTTGCCAAACGCATAACGCCTTCTCGATGCAGATTGCCTTCTTCATCAACGTAACCCATTGGTAGAGTAAAGGTAAATTCAGTTTGTAGCATAGCAGCAAGAAATGGGAAGTGGAGGGTGGTTAGTGGTTACTAACAACTAACCACTAACTCATAACAACTAACCAATAACTATTAACCTTTCTTCATTTCGTCGTAGACAATTTCTAATGATTCAATCGCTACTTCGTTGCTAGTAGAGTTAAAGGTGGGAGCTGTCCATTTGGAAGGCCATGCTTTACTCAGGTTCCAGCGTAATTTCTCCTCTCGGGCTTCATTGAGTAATACAATTGATACGTTTTTACGTTCGGTCTTGCCATCAATCACCTTTTGCCGCCAATCCCAGAGGCTGGAGGAGTCGCTAACACCGCGTTTGAGTGTAATGGGTGCGTATTTGTTGAGTCCTGTTAGATGGCGTACATGGTTCGGGTCAGCTCCTTCCCGGTATTCCACGGGATCGGTTGTCACATCTAAACCACTGCATTCTTGAAAGCCAGCTTCGCTGATACCATCAATTTCAACCTTAAAATTAAAGCCACGGTATGGAAGATCATCGGCTGCCATAATTAGCCTCCTTAAATTTTAGTTTGGTTCGTTCGTTGATTTATCTGCTTATATGTAAGGCTGTATGATTTCAGGTGCACTGATGCGGTGAACAATACGAACAATTATGAATTCGGCTGGGGCATTGGGAGCAAGACCAATTTCAGTGACAACCTGTCCAGTTTCGCGGTTTTCTAGTGGATTTGTTTCTTCATCGCATTTAACGTAAAATGCTTGCTGGCGAGTTTCTCCTTGCAAAGCACCTGCCTGCCAAAACGTCTCTAGGTGAAAACTTAGTTCTCGTTGAATCCGCAGCCACAATAATGGACCATTCGGCTCAAAAGTTGCCCAGAACATATTCTGGTCAATCCAGCGGGTGAGAGTAAGAAACAGCCTCCGAACGTTGACATAACGCCAGTTGGGATCGTTACCCGCAAGCGTCCGCGCTCCCCAGACGCGAATTCCTCTACCTGGAAAAGCCCGCAGGCAATTAATGCCTAAAGGGTTCAACTCGTCTTGAATTGAGTTGTCAACAGGCACTTCCAAATCGAGGGCATCATAGATTTCTTCGTTGGCTGGGGCTTTGAAGACACCACGGTTGCGATCGCTACGAGCAATAATTCCAGCAACATGTCCGCAAGGCGGTACTAAACGACCTTTCTCTAATTGATTATCTTGCTTGGGATAATCTTGAGCATTTTTTAGCCAAGGGAAATATAAGACTCCGTTAAAAACTTCTTGTTGATTGACAAGGCGGTCATGTTGCCATATAACCTCATCCTTAAGTGTGAGTTTCGGCTGACCATTCTCTAGGCTGGGTAGTGCATCCAGTATGGCAATGCGATCGCCGCAAGTTGCACAGTGTTGTAAGGCTGCTTGCTGCACGTCGATAATAGCTTGCCTGTCTGGATGCAATGTCATAGCATCAGGAATTGCAACCAAGTCTATATCGTTCAAAGGCTCTAATACATTCAAAGCTTGAATAAGCGCCTCTTTTCTCTTGTCTGACTCAGGAACGGCACGCGCCACATAGCAACGGATACCGCCATTTTCAAAAAAACCGTTTACCGCTTCTGCTAAGTAGCTCTCAGGTAGAGGGAGCAACTCATTGTCAAAGTCTCGTTTGCGGTGCAGACTGACAACTTGTTGAGTATTTTCAAAAAGGGACTGTATTGCCTTTTTGAATAATAATAAGTCTTCCTTTTCGTCGAATAATAAGTCTTCTGAGAGTCTTAACAACTCATCCCTGATGTCTGCGCTCATGACGCCTGGAAAAACCAGGAGCTTTTTCTTTGAATCATAATAGATTTTGCCTTTAAGGCGGTCAGGAAGAGATTTAGGAAACTCAATTCCTCGTGGCAATTGTTCTAAAGGTGCGATCGCCCAAGCAAACCCAATAAATGCAGGAATGCCAGTAGGCAATGCTTCTTGGGGTTGTAGAAAAACCTCTTCTCTGTAAACCCCCGGAGTCTTATAGACTGTTGGCATGAAAAGCCTCCATGATTTGTAAGGGACGCGAGAGGGTTAACCGTTCGTTCAAGAACCGCTCGTTAGAGGTGTAACTTGGCTGATGCGGAAGATGACAAATTCCGCAGGACGGACAATCGCAACCCCAATTTCCGTAACCACTCGACCCAATTCTCGCTCTTCTGGAGGGTTTGTTTCAGCATCGCACTTGACGTAAAACGCCTGTTGAGGAGTGTCACCAAACAATGCCCCGGAACGCCAGACAGTAGTTAAGAAATCCGAGACATTACGAGTAATTCTCTTCCACAAATTTGGGGTATTTGGTTCAAAAACAACCCATTGCGTGCCTTCATCAATAGATTCCCTAAGGAACAGCAGCGTACGCCGGACATTGATATATTTCAAGTCGGAGTTAGCATCTCCACCAATAGTTCTTGCTCCCCACACCAGAAGGTTACCGTTGAGGTTGCGGATACAGTTGACACCTTGAGGATTTAGCAATGTTTGTTGAGCCTTGCTAATGTTGTACTTCAGTCCTAGTGCACCTAATATAACCTCATTTGCAGGGGCTTTATGTACTCCTACACTAGTATCAACTCTGGCATATATTCCAGCAATATGACCGCTGGGCGGAACAAATTTGCGACCTTTAGTCTTTGGGTCGTCTTTAGTCGCTGGGTCAAAAACTTCTATCCAGGGAAAATAGAAAGCAGCGTAGTTTGAATGATTTGGCTGGACGTTTTCAGGATCAGACAGGGAAAGCTTGGTTAGATCAACTAATTTATCATCCCCTACCACTTCTGGGCTATCAAAGATGGCAAAACGGTCTTGAGTTTTCTGCTGGCAGTGAGTGATAATAGCATCGCGAATAGCATCGTCTGTTATGCCTGGAGCTACGACTATTGCAATTTCGTCAATCGGCTCAAATGTCCGCTCTAGGAATTGGTTGTTAATGTCATTTTGTTTATTTACCCGCACTACATAGCAGCGAGATCCACCATTGTTAAAAAATCCATACACTGCATGAGCTAGTCTATTTTGTTCGAGATTGGTGCTGAAGTCACCAAAGAATTTTGTAAACTCAGTAAAGTTAGTGCATAGCTTAACCTCACCAACAGGCACAGGTTTAAATACATGCTTGTAATCTCCTATAAGGACTTGTTCTTGTGTCAATGGAGGCTCTTGACTAAGCGTTACTATAGCTACCTGATTGTCTTCGTCATTTCTGAGGGTAGCGTCGATTTTTGTGACTACACCACTATTTTCTTTTACATAAAACTGATAATTTTTCTCTTGATCTTGCTCTGGGATTATTAGTGGGTAGTGCTTTTTTGGTAGCTCAAAATCTTTTTTTATACCATCGCCCTTACGAATCTCTTGATTGACTACAGATACAGGCAGCTCTGGTAATAAATTTGGTACAACACCAATAAATCCAGCGATGCTAGTGCTGACACCAGCAATTGGTTTGATTAATGAGGGTATTTCCTCAACATAAACGCCAGGAGACAAATATTCAGCCATCACACTCTCCTTTAAGAGAATTAGTATTCACTGTGTTGCTTAATTCTTGAGGTTAATTCTTGAACTGATATGAACTACAACAGCTATTGTGTAGTCGTGTAGATTTTTGACATCACAATTGAACTCAACTTAATGGTTTTAAACTGAAATCTTGAATGTGTTCAATTCCTGCAACCAGTTCTACTTGCTGGCTTGATTGCTCAAACTTTGGATGCGAAACCTGTACTGTAGGTTTACCAGCTACGATGCCTAATAAAATATATTCACCCTTCTCGTTAGTTAAAGTTTGGTATTCGCTACCACCTAGTTTAACTAAGGCTGTGACAATAGGCTCGTTATTATCGCTGCGCTTCACCTGTCCAACAAGCCGAGTTGGAGATAATTGCACGTTCGCTTGCAAATTTGGTACGGTAACCTTCTGTACCTTAGGTTCTTCTGCATATCGCTTCTTTAAATTTGGGGCTGAAACTTTTAACGTATACTCGCCGTTAGGCAAGTCCATGAAATAGAAGAAACCATTTTGAATTTTGGAGAGTGATGTTGGCAATTTGACTTGACCTGTTTGTTGGTTAATCAAATAGAATGATCCATTTTCACACATTTTAATGTGTATATTTTGACCTGATAGTTCAACGACAACATCCGCAATAGGTTGGTTAGTAATTTCATCACTAGTCGTTCCGGCGATCGCTACTTTGTGACGAATTTCAATTTCTTCCATTACATATATTTACTTTGACTTAAAGTTTTCCAGTAAATATGTCAGAAAAATTTCTAACGCTAGTTTAGAATTTTTTCCGGAATATTGCTATTCTTGTTTACAAAATTTTTTATGAGCAATTGAGTGATTTGAGCAAAAGCTTTATATACAGGAGTTTGAATGAAGCCCCACGCACTCAAAGCTTGTTGAAGATGAAAAAAATCTGTTTTTGGTGCACCCAAGTTTAAGGTATCCATAGTTTATTTTTTTAATCCTTGTTGGATCAACAGGGCAGATGTCTCACTAATCATCGTTATCTATAAATAGGTGCCAGCAAAATCAGCTTATGCACTTTTGGAAGAAATCATCGTTATCTATAAATAGGTGCCAGCAAAATCAGCTTATGCACTTTTGGAACAGACACGTGGAACAGTAAAAGAAGGGGACAAGGGGCATACGTGTCAATTTACAGCAATTTTCGGGTAAATAGACCACACTCTCCGGGGCGCAATGCCTTGCGCCCCTACGAAAGATTGTGGTTCAAATAGATGAAAAACGCTGTAAGATTCAAACTCTTGCGTGATGGTCGTTTCTCGTTCCTTGCCAGAGGTAAGGGATGCATAACTGGTAAGCTCTTTCAATATAATTATTGGGAGGCAGCAGCCCACTTTAAGGCACTCCCATGCAGAGCATAGGAACGAGAGACCTTGAAAGTCATCATGAAAATTCTCTCTCATATTTCAATTTGATGACTTTTTCCGTAACCAGAGGCACTTCAACAGGCGCAAAGGGTTGAACGGGAACTGTCACCATATAACTGAGACCAGCTTTGAGTCGCCCATCTAGAGAAGACCAAAAATCCCAGGTATTAGGCGTTTTTTCGGGTTGAGTTACCCAAGCACGCAAGGGAAGAGATTGTTTCATTTCTCCTTGCAGGACTTCAGTCGGCAGAGTGGGATAGCATAGCAAAGTTTTTAAAATACTTCCCAGCAGCCGATGCTCATCCGCAATTTCTTTTGTCCAAACCGTAATCATATACGACAAATCCATGCGGACGGGTGCTAGGGTTTCAGTTCCCGTAACTCCATTGCGGGTTAGGAACCTTTCGTTACTCCGTAACTCTAGATTCTCGCGGATGTCGTAGAGAAATAGATTAATCGTTGCTGCTTTCTGTAGTTTGCTTTCCCAGTCTTGATTTGGTAGCTCAAATTTAATATCTATGTTTTTAATATCTATGTTGCTGTTATAATCTGGTACTTTCTGAATCAGCAATTCTTCAAGGGTCTTGTCGAGGTCTTGGAACATCGCTTTCCCTCCCAGGAATCTCCATTTCTGGTATGTTTAGGTTGTGCGGCCAGTCGGGATCATTGATTTTGGGATTGACGATTTTGTTTTCAAAATCCAGCCAGATGCGGCGATCATTACGGCAATCGTAGGCACGGCAAGGAATGGGACGTTGGTCATGAACACTACAGCCTTTGCATTGGCGGTCGAAATGGTGACAATACCCATCCGCATCCTTGGCAATTCGGTAAGGTCGGCTCAGTTCCCATTTAATCACACCTTCTGCAATATCCTGATAGGACAAAGGAAAAACCATTTTGCAGCAAGCCGCTTGGCACAGATGCAGCCGATTTTCGCAATCAATTTTAACTGTCTGTTGGAAAGTGTATTTATCTTGTTCCGGTTCCTGTATTGCCACTCCAGCATCGTGCTTGAGAAACCGCATCAGCAGTCGTTCGCTCACTTGCTTTTTGCGCTCGTCAATTTCATCAAGGCTGATTAACCCCTTCTCTATCAGCAGTTCAATCAGAGCATAGGTAAATGAAGCTGCTTCTAACGTGCGTCCTGTAGTGGCATTAGTGCGGTTATGTAAATAGGCAAGTCCTTGTGCCACCTCGCTGTACATGGCTGGCAGTTCAGGTACAGATGCTTTCTGGTATTCTTCTGGTTCATTATTCATAGCTTGCTCTACAAAGTATTGATTTATCGAGAAGCGCTGACGGGAACTGTGATAAAAAAGAGCGATCGCCACCCTATGGCAGCTTTTTGACTTGATCCCAGTTTGTTTGAGAGTTAGGCGATCACTGCTATGTTCCCAAACCCCAGTCAAAAAGCGGTTCGCCTTTGCGCGGAGTGCAGTGCCTTTTGGGCGATCGCCACCCTATGGCAGTTTTTTCATGTTGTTTGAGTGTTAAGCGATCGCTCCTATGTTCCCAAAACCCAATCAAAAAGCGGTTCGCCTTCTTCATCACCAAAGCCATTGCCAAGCAATCACCCTCCTCATCATACCAATCACATAATTTCATTCATTTCCAATCCCTTCAACGAAGCAAATCTCCTTCCCTTCACCCCAATTGACATCAGCCAAACCCTTACGCACATAACGATGAAAACTGGAAAATTCCGAATCCTTGGGCGATCGCACGCTTACCATGTTTTACGGGGTTGTAATGAATATACTCAACGTGCGCAAGTTTAATCTCGTTCATACCGGATTACGTGTTTCCAAAATCGACGCTGCCAAATGGCAAGTTGCATCGTTAGTAAGTGACGACAGTAAAAAAGTAAGTTCCCCCAGGTGTTTTTGCCCGACGATACTGCATCCGATCTCGTAGGTTGGGTAGAGCGACAGCGACACCTAACTTTTCCTACAGCTATGTTGGCATTTAGTCAAAGTAAACCGTAATATCTCGGGAATGTTTGAATCTTGAGTTGTTGGGTTTCATGCTTCAACCCAACCTACGGGCGATCACTCGATTACGGTGTTGGTGAGTATAAAAACCATTTATCTATTGGTATTGCTGTAGCCTTTGGAGGTTTTGCTACTTGAAATAGTGTATTGATGTCTGCACTTTTGTTGAACTCAACTGTTGGTAAATTTTCTTGGTTTAACTCGAATTTCCGTCCTGACTTCTTACTTGTAGGGGCATACGAGATCCGATAATCATTCGGTATTCTCTTGACTCTTTCTAATGAATGACCACCTGCTTTCAAACTTTTTTTGATTCCGTCTAATATCGCTTTTTCGTTGGGGTCATGTATGTTGGTCGTTTTTCCTTTGGTATTTTAGGATTTATTGCCGCCTTGCCATTGGCTTTCAATGTTGCCCAATTCGCAACTACATGGTT
>JAAUSC010000191.1 GCA_012031965.1 Scytonema sp. RU_4_4 | reverse complement strand
CGCGAATGAGTTTAAAACTTATTCAAAAAATAAAAAAAATAATTATTAAGGAACCGCCCGAACATTGTCCGGGGCGGAGTGTGGTGTGAGGAGTGAACGGAAACATGCGTCTCCGCTATCTCTATTCTAGGCGACATATGCGATTTTTCCAGTCAGAGTTTAAGAGTCTGGAAAAATTTCATTAATGATTGGATATGGGGTCCCTTGGAATTCAAAATAATCCCCTAACCAGTATCTAGTACAACGCGGCGTAAATAGGGCAACCATTTAAAATCCCTAAAAACCTCATTCCATAATACTTTTGACTTTTGACTTTTGACGAACGCCTTGCTGTACTAGTCCCTTCATTTACCCATACCCAATTGTTGTGCTTTCTGATAGACTTTACCTTCCGTTAATAA
The DNA here is from genome assembly GCA_012031965.1 of Scytonema sp. RU_4_4. GTDB lineage: Bacteria > Cyanobacteriota > Cyanobacteriia > Cyanobacteriales > Nostocaceae > Brasilonema. The sequence goes on along the minus strand of JAAUSC010000191.1, from coordinate 13,287 downwards.
AGAGGGAGCAATCACAACTTCCACTTGTTGCATTTCTTTAATGTTTTTTGCTCCCAAAGTGCCCATACTCGTTTTCAAGGCTCCCAAGAGATTATGAGTCCCATCATCAAGTTGTGCTGGTCCAATGAGGATTTGCTCTAGGGTGCCAGTGGTGCTGACACGAATGCGCGTACCACGTGGCAATACTGGACTGGGAGTTGCCATTCCCCAATGATAACCTCGTCCTGGAGCTTCGGCGGCTCTCGCAAAGGGGGAACCAATCATCACTCCATCAGCACCACACGCAATGCATTTACAGATGTCGCCACCAGTAATTAAACCGCCATCAGCAATGACTGGCACATATTTACCAGTTTCTTGATAATAATCATCGCGTGCAGCAGCACAGTCGGCGATCGCCGTTGCTTGTGGTACGCCTACACCCAGTACTCCACGGGAGGTACACGCTGCACCAGGACCAATTCCCACGAGTACGGCGGCTGCACCTGCTTTGATCAAATTGAGAGTCACTTCATAAGTGACGCAGTTTCCTAGTACCACAGGTATGGGCATTTCTTGACAAAATTTTGCCAAGTCGAGTGGTACGACAGAATCTGGTGAAAGGTGTGCAGTAGAAACCACAGTTGCTTGTATAAAGAATAAATCTGCACCAGCTTTTGCCACTACAGAACCAAATTTGCTTGCTCCTATCGGAGTCGCACTCACAGCGGCGATACCACCTTGTTGTTTAATTTCCTTGATTCGTTGTTCAATTAATTCTGCTTTAATCGGTTCAGCATAAAGTTCTTGCATCAAAGGAACAAATTCTTCTTTTCCTACTGAGGCAATACGGTCTAAAATTGGCTCTGGATTTGCGTAGCGAGTGTGAATTCCTTCTAAGTTCAGGACGCCTAATGCTCCTAGCTGTGACAAAAGCACAGCCATACGGACATCAACTACGCCATCCATCGCACTGGCTATAATTGGGATTTCGCGCTCAATATTGCCGATACGCCACTTAGTATCAGCCAAACTTGGATCGAGTGTTCTATTACCGGGGACGAGAGCAATTTCATCGATGCCGTATGCCCTGCGAGCTGTTTTCCCCCGCCCAATTTGAATATCCACGCTTGATGCTCCCAAATCTGTTTTAGTTAGGGTATCAAAATTATGGGAGAGTTTGCAGAAGTTTTTTGAGGGATAATTGACCCAAAAAGGTTAACCAGCTTAGGGAAAAGAATTGTTACAATAGTTTTAGAAATCATGTCAGATTAGAAATCCTTGATCCAATCTGAAACTTTAGAACTACTTGAATGGTCTCGGCTATGCCAGCATTTGTCTACCTTTGCGGCAACAAAGCTGGGAACTATTGCTGTACGCTATCTCAAAATCCCTACGGCGCAAACTCAAAGCGAGCAATTGTTAGCGCAAACAAAGGAAATCTACGAACTGGAAAGCCGCCTTGGTACAGGGCTTTCGTTTGATGGAATTCAAGATATTGGTGATTCTCTAGAACGTGCAGAACTACAAGGCGTTTTGGTGGGAGATGAATTGTTGGCGATCGCCACCACTCTTGCTGGTACCAGAAATGTACGTCGTGTTATTGACAAACATCCAGATTTAACCATACTGAATGATTTAATTACCGATTTACGCACTTATCCAGAATTAGAACAAGAAATTCACAGATGTATAGATGAAAGGGGGCAAGTCACTGATCGCGCCAGCCAAAAACTTGGTGAAATTCGCACTTCCTTACGGCAATTACGCAGTCAAATCACTCAAAAACTGCAAAATATCTTACAGGTAAAAGCGAATGCAGTCCAAGAACAGATCATCACTCAAAGGGGCGATCGCTTTGTCATTCCCGTGAAAGCGCCTCAAAAAGATGCCATACCGGGCATCGTCCACGACACTTCTACCAGCGGCGCAACGTTGTATGTGGAACCGAATTCTATCGTTCCATTGGGAAACCAATTGCGGCAGATCATTAGAAGAGAGCAAACAGAAGAAGAAGCAATCCGTCGCACACTAACTGAGCAAGTGGCTGCAGTCAAGCCAGATTAGAAAGGTTGTTAGCAATTGTCACAACCTTAGATTTGGCATTGGCAAAAGCACGTTATAGTTTGTGGCTAAAAGCAAATCCTCCACGCTTCATTAACCGAGAGGAAAATGAAAGTATTACCTTACGGCAGTTGCGTCATCCGCTTTTGGAGTGGCAGCATTACCATGAGCAAGGGCATTCTGTGGTTCCCGTTGATTTGCTTATTCAGCCGCAAATACGGGTAGTCACAATGACTGGACCAAACACTGGGGGAAAAACTGTGACTTTGAAAACCCTCGGTTTGGCAGCATTGATGGCGAAAGTCGGCTTATTTGTGCCTGCACGCGAACCAGTGGAATTACCGTGGTTCGACAAGGTACTGGCAGATATAGGTGATGAACAGTCCCTACAGCAAAGTTTATCTACCTTTTCTGGTCATATCCGCCGTATTAGTCGAATTTTGGCAGCGATAGACGAGGAAGGGACAAAGGGACAAGGAGACAAGGAGACTAGGGGACTAGGGGACAAGGAGACTAGGGGACTAGGAGATACAGAGAATTATGGAACAAACCTCTCCCTATCCCCCCTGCCCCTTCGCCCCTTATCCCCACGGAGTGGGGACCCCGAGTTCCCCAGAGGGGACCCCACCCCATCCCCTTGTCCCCCCCTCCTCTTGTCCCCCATCCTCCCTAATCCTCCTCGATGAAGTGGGTGCAGGAACAGACCCCGTTGAAGGGAGTGCTTTGGCAATATCGCTCCTACAATATCTAGCAGACCATGCCCTGTTGACGATCGCCACCACTCACTTTGGTGAGCTAAAAGCGCTGAAATACCAAGATGAGCGGTTTGAAAATGCTTCTGTAGAATTTGATGAAAGTACCCTTTCACCGACTTACCGCCTACTTTGGGGAATTCCTGGACGTTCCAACGCCTTAACAATTGCCCGTCGCTTGGGGTTGAAACCAGAGGTTGTGGAAAGTGCAAAAACGCAACTGGGAGGAGCAACAGATGACGTGAATCAGGTTATTGCTGGGTTGGAAGCGCAACGCCGCCGTCAGGAAACCAAAGCGGAAGAAGCACAGGATTTGTTGCAACAAGCTGAGCGTTTATACAAAGAGGTATCCGAAAAAGCCACAGCATTACAGGAAAGAGAACGTGCTCTGCGTGTCTCCCAGGAGGTCGCAGTACAGCAGGCGATCGCCCAAGCCAAAGGTGAAATAGCTCAAGTGATTCGCCGCTTGCAGCAAGGTCAACCAACAGCACAAGATGCCCAAAGCGCAACAAAAGCTTTAAGCGAAATAGCAGAGAAATTTATACCAGAACCTCCTCCCAAATCAAAAGTGGGATTTCTTCCCAAAGTAGGCGATCGCATCCGTATACCTAAGCTGGGGCAAACAGCGGAAGTCTTAACTGCTCCTGATGAAGATGGGGAATTAACTGTCCGCTTTGGAATTATGAAGATGACGGTGAAGCGAGAAGACGTAGAATCATTAGATGGTCAAAAAGCTGAGACAGCCGTTAAGGAACCCAAGAGCCGAGGAGAGGCAAAAATCATAACCTTGACAGAAACCCCTGCAATTCGTACGTCTCAAAATACGGTAGATATACGCGGACGCAGGGTAGCAGATTCAGAAATCATCTTAGACAAGGCAATTTCAGAAGCAACAGGACCAATATGGATTATTCACGGACATGGCACGGGTAAGCTACGGCAAGGAGTTCATGCTTTCTTGCACCAGCACCCCAGAGTCAGCCGTTATGAAGCCGCAGAACAAGCTGATGGTGGCACTGGTGTGACAGTCGCTTACGTCGATTAAAAGGTAAAATGATAAATACAGAGAAACCTGGTTTTTGAAAAAATCCGGGTTTTTATTATGACCATCAGTATAACTAAATTATGAATAGCGATTGGCTACTAGCGATGATCTATGTAGTAACGTTTATTGTTACTAAAAAATAAAAAAAAATAAAAAAAACCATTTGTGTTTAGCAGATAAAGCACAATTGATTAAGCCTATACTTTTTTCAAAATAGTTTTTCGTCATAGAGTTTAAAACAAACACCTTTGCTGTTGACCAAAGTAATAGAAGCTGTAGCTCCCGGCTTCAGTTCATAGTGATTGGAAACCAATCTTAACCCTTGAGAGTCTGGTTTCAAAATGGGTAACAGCAAGAGCTCCTACCAGCCTGATCACCTATGCTAAAAGTTATGCACTCTGCCGCCGATTCACCCGCTCCAACTTCTCAGTGGGAGGATTTAATCAAGCTTCCAGCCCCAAACTCAGTTCATTGGGACAATATCAAAACTCAGCTGGACTTAGTGCTGTTAGCGTTAGAAACTTTGACTGGCATTGGCTCTGAGGCAATGCTACAAGCGGCAGTTAATCTGAATTTAGAGTCAAGAGTGCCAGACCGTGTAGCGCTATGGCGACTGCGCCAATCAAATCCGCTACGTAAAGGTCAAGGAGGACGTAAAAAACTCGATGTGGAGGAAGCTAGAGCGCTTGTTCTGATTATTTGTTACCTTGCTAAACAGCACCAAGAGTTAATTCGCCGTGCTGTTAGTCTTTTAGAACAAATGGCGGAAGACAAGCGCGAACCTCATCAAGCCGCTTTGCTTGGAGATTATATTGATGCTTTTTGCAACACTTACCAAGAGCGGATGGAGGAAGATGTAACAATCTCCACTGATGAACTAACCCACCTGGCACTGAAACTTCTTATAGATTTACTTTTTTACAGTGGACCTGGTGGACATCGCCGTCTGTGGCTAGCACTGATTGACCGTTCAACCAAATTCTAGATTTGAGATTTTAGATTCTCTTATCAAAAATCAAAAATCAAAAATTAAAAATATTCTGCTCGCAGTTCCTGCCATGCCTGTATCAAATTCTGTGATCCGTCGGTATACACCGCCCACCTGCACGCTAGAAGTCTTGGCGCAAAATTCAGCTTTGTCTCAGTGGACTGGTAAATCTGTCCTGAAGCAGCTACAGTTTGAACTTCGCTTTGATGATCCGCGATTGTCAGAGGAAAAGAGAATCGCAATTAGAGGCGACAGCGACCAGCTGGAGACTTTGTGTGCAGCGGTGACAGGCTACGTTCAAGAATTCCTCCAAATGTCTCCTGAAAGCTTTTGGGCAAATTTCTCAGGGAGAAGTTTCTCACGAACAGAGGACGTAAGCGTAGTCTCTGATGAGACTGAACAAACAAATCTTAACAATTTCCCTTCACAAGAAACTCAAACGATAAACTCCTTTACCCACGTACCAGATGCAGATATACAAATCAAGCCTAGTAATCACTTAACTCACAATCTGTTTCTTGGTTCTTTAGCAAATCCAGCATCGGGTAATGTCATCCAACTGAGTCTGCTGCAATTATTCGATTTAGCAACGGCTCTGGATGAATATTCTGCTGATGTTATGGCGTTACCAAATACCACGCCCCGTTCTGCAAGGAGTGGCATACCTTCTTGGGCACCTGTTGCAGCAGTTCTCGTGATAGCTGTGGGTTTAGCACCAGTCACTTGGCAATATGCTAACAGTGTCAGACAAAAGGAGGCGGCTAGAAAAACAACTTCGACACAACAAAAGATTGCTCTAGAATCCTCGCCTTCACAGGATTTATCCACAGCAACTGCTGTACCTACACTCGCTCCCTCAAATAGTTTCCCCCCACTCCCGCCTTTTGGGTCTACTTCATCTGTACCCAATTCCAATGCTTCTCCACCGATCACTCAATCATTGCCTAGTGTACCTGCTACACCTCAAACATCTGCCAAATCCCCACTCTCTTCTGTGCCCAAAACATCTCCTACTTTTGGAAATGTCCCCCAAGTGCCATTACCACCTTTAGGAAGTACCCTGAATATACCTGGAACAACAAAAACTCCAACCCTCTCATCCTCTCCACAAAATACAACACCAAAGCAACAAATTGCTCTTCAACCCAAACTACAACCCAACAGTACAGCATTAACGCCAAAGAGTGAGGCTTCTTCTCCATCAGCTCAAAAGAATACGACACTTAGCAATTTGCCCAGCACAGATACAACTCCAAATAACTTAACAGCCTCGTCACCACTAGCGACCTTACCCGAACCAAGCAGAAGTATTGGTCGTGAACCAACTTACTCACAACCAGGCACCTCTCAACCAAGTGGTACTGATGCACTAATTTCCAGATTGCGGGAGGCTCGCAGAAACAGGGTTAATATTTCCACAGAAGTTGCTACGACTAATACGACTCGTAGTAATGATACCTTGTTTGATACAGCTCAAGTGTCAGAAGCTAGAGACGTGTTGAGAAAACGCTGGCAACCGCCTTCAGGATTGAGCCAAAGCATTGAGTATAGTTTGGTAGTGGGTGTTGACGGCAAAATTGAGCGAATTTTACCCTTAGGAAAAGCTGCGAGAGATTATGTTGACCGCACGGGTTTGCCTTTGATTGGTGAACCTTTTGTTTCCCCTAATAAAAATGGACAAGCTTTAAAAATTCGAGCTGTTTTTAGTCCAGATGGCAAGGTGCAGACTTTTCCAGATCAATAGTTGATGAATAGTTGAAGAACAGGAGGACTCGTTTGACGAGTCCTCCACCAGTCCTCCAAAATAATGTGAAACTAACTTTGCTTTAATAACGGGATTTTTTACGAGTGAGTTTTTGCTTTTTGCGTCGCCGTTCGGCAGCACCAATTGCCCCTTCCACAGAGTATCCAATCAAGGGTATGACCTGATATTTGCGCTCTTCTTCTAACTTTTTCAATTTGGTGTAATTAACCCAGTGGATGCAATCAACAGGACAAGTGTCAATTGCCTCTTGAATAACTTCCTCTGGATCGCCATCTTGACGAATCGCACGCGATCGCCCGTAATCTGGTTCAATATAAAACGTATTACGAGCAACATGGGCACAGTGTTTGCAGCCAATACAGGTAATTTCATCAACATAAACACCTTTTTGCCGCAAAACACCCCCCAGCTCCGGCTCAAAACCTGAGCGCTCTGGGGAGTCTCGTAAAAAACCGCCCAATTCTGGCTCAAAACCTGAGCGGCTATCTTCCCCTTGTTCCGGCGACGGCAAAAAATCAGACATTACGCACTCCAGCGCTGTACGACTAAGCGAATGGAACCATCTTCATTTTTTTGTTGTTCAGCAACTTGAAATCCAGCACGAGCAGTCTCTTTAACGACTGCATGGTATGCATATCGCTGTGTCACTTGGCGCAAGAAACCTTCAACTGATAAATTTTGTTGCCAATATTGTAAATCAGCAACCAATTCGTATTCTTTGCCATTCCATCTAAAGCCGATATCGTAACCATTTTCTTGCTCAATGGCAACTTCGGCATTATGGGTTTGACCGCGATAACCACGTACTTCACGTGAACCTTGCTTCCAATCTACACCTAAATCGCTCAGTGCATCTTTCAAGGAATCAATGTTACGGATTTGGGTCTTAATTTGGCTAAAGTGTGACATGGTGGTTGTGAATGAGTGAAACGACTAAACTATGCTTGAAAACTTACCAATCGCTGAAGGTGGTTTGCGTATTCACCACACTGGGTTGCTGTACCTTGGTAGCAAAGTATTCTGATGTTGGCTCGTGAGTTAGTACGTGTCCTAGCTGTGCTTCTATAGCTGCGGTAACTTCAGCACAGGAAGCACCCACAATGCCAGTGACTTTTTCTTGTACCCGACCGTCTGGATAAATTATGAATTCTAAAGTCTCCATTCTCTTTGCCAACCAAAATACTAGGCTTGGACAGTACTGCTGTAGCAATGAGCTACAAATGTAGCCCTCCGGGTTCGCCCTTCGGGTTCGGCAGTTCCTCATGGGGGGAACCCCCAAGACCGGACTGCCTCACCAGTCGCCTGCGGAGGGAAACCCTCCCGCAGCGCTGGTCTCACCGTCTGAAACAGCATTTTTTCTTAGCTACAAATTTGCCATTTGTTAACTAATGTTCCATCTCTCAAAATATATATCTCAGAAAGTTAACAAAACTTATTATTCTTCTTAGTTCTTACATTCGTTATTTGTAAGTTTCCCTTAATCTTATCAATTTAGTCAAGCTAAAAATTCAACTTGTCATTTCAGTGGGAAAATGCCTAAAAACGGTCAGTAGCAGTAGAAAGAGGTGTATAAACAGTGAGAATTTTTGAAAAAATTTATCATTATCATCCAAATCATCCAATTCTCAGCAATGAAACTAGTCAAACCAGTGAGAATCCGTGAGTGTGTACTCAGTCGCCAGAAATCCCAAACCAGGACTACTAAGCGTTAAGGGTAGGTTAAGCTGTTATTTAACTCTCAAAAGTTGACCATGAATGCAGAGCAAGTGACAGGTTCTACTCATCTTTCCAAAGCGATGCGCGTAGGAGTGCTCGGCTTTGGCGGACTGGGGCAAGCAGCTGCTAAAGTACTCGCCCCAAAACGTGAAATGCTTTTAGTCGCAGCAGCAGACAAACAAGGCTACGCCTACGCTGCTGATGGTTTAAATGCTCAAGAATGCATTGCAACTTATCAATCTCAAGGTTCAGTGGGTTATTTAGAACCCTTTGGAACTTTAACAAATCGTAGTGTTGAGAATTTAATAGAAAAATCTTATCCTGTCGATGGATATTTTCTGGCGTTACCCAACCTACCCAATGATTTCATTGCCTCTGTTGCTCAGCAGTTTATCAAATCTGGATGGCGCGGGGTCCTAGTGGATGCAATTAAGCGTACCAGTGCTGTGGAACAACTGCTGGCGATGAAACAAGAACTGCAAGCAGCAGGAATAACCTACATGACTGGATGTGGGGCGACACCAGGACTCTTAACAGCAGCAGCAGCATTAGCAGCCCAAAGCTACGCCGAAATTCATCAAGTGAAAATTATCTTTGGGGTAGGGATAGCTAACTGGGAGGCTTACCGCGCCACTATCCGCGAAGATATTGCCCATATGCCGGGTTATAGTGTGGAAACTGCTAGGGCAATGACGGATGAGGAAGTCGAAGCACTCCTCGATAAAACTAATGGCGTGCTGGCTTTAGAGAACATGGAGCATGCAGATGATGTGATGCTAGAGATGGCAGGAATTGTGGAGCGCGATCGCGTGAGTGTTGGTGGTATAGTTGATACTCGCAATCCTAAAAAGCCCATCAGTACCAATGTTCAAGTGACTGGTCGCACCTTTGAAGGTAAAATTTCCACTCATACCTTCACTTTAGGAGATGAAACCAGTATGGCAGCCAACGTCTGTGGACCTGCCTTTGGTTATTTAAAAGCTGGCATTGGATTGCATCAGCGAGGTATCTATGGATTATTCACCGCTGCTGAAATCATGCCGCAGTTTGTGAAGTAGTTATTAGTCATCAGTTTGAGTATTGCAGCGGTTTTCTGCTTTGGTGGGCATTGTCACGTGTATGTCAAATGTCCATCACATAACATTTATGGACAATGCCCACCCTACGATTTGTAGTCTAATCATAAGTTGGATGCTTTGCCTAATAACACCCGATTTGAAATTATGATGTAGTCATGAATGCCCTCCAGAAATCTCTTTTCCAGGTAGACAGATTACCTTAACAGACTATGTAGAATATAGGTTGGGTGGAGCCCAGAGCAGCCCAAATTAACCTCTAGTATTTGGGACTTCTATTAATGAAATGCTGTACTTAGTTAATCTGTTGTAGATTCTCAATTGTGAGATATTCTTCTTCATCGGCTATTTGACTGCTGTAATCAATGTTAATTTGGGTTGGATAGCCGAATGTTGAATTGTATTGTACATCCAGGCTGTATGCTCTCCTGGCATCCCTGATTAAAGTAAAAAGCCTGGGAACTGTATCATATTTTTGGAATAGTTCTGGATCAACTGATTGACCAGTAGCAACGGAAGTGACAGAAGTTGTTCTACCGTTACGCACTTCAATGATGACTGGTCCTCTTGCTTCGGCTGTGCAGAAACAACTCCGGCTAAGTGTATAGCGATAGCTGGAGATTTTTTGCTGATTCCACAAACGGCGATTAATCCTTAATTGCTGTAAGTTTGATTGAGCAGTCGCTGATGATTGTGCTACTCGTATGGGGGATTTCGATATTACTGGTGCGTTCAAACTTAGAGACATGACTAATGCTGCACCCATAACAATTAGCAAGCGTATAGGAATCGATTGAATTTTCAAGGTTCTAAGCATTTACTAAACTCCTGGGAATTTTCGCTTTCACTATGTTTTGCAAAATACCTACAAATTAGGATTTAACAGTTCGTTTGTCAAGTTACGCGTTCACTGCTAACTGGGTCGCTTTCGCGCAGGCTTAGAGAGTATAGATAGCTACTCTGCATCGGTTGTAGGTGCAGCTTACTTTCGGATCTGGAAAAACCTGATCTGCCAATGTATTTACTAGATGGATTCTAGATGGATTTCAGAAGAGCCTATCTTCATGACGTTTTTATGAAATATTTACAAGTCTTTAAACACGAAGATTTACGAATAAATAACATGAAGAAAAGCATTCATTTACCTTTTGTTAAGGACTCTTGTTTAAGCGTCTACCAATCATTAGCAGTTCAATTACCCATTATTAGAAAGATAAAGAGCGGGGAGCATTATGAATAGACGCAGAATTTTTAGCTTAGTCTCTAATAAATTGGTACTTCCAGGAGATTCTATTCTGGTCTTTTTTAGTATATTAATTGTACTAATAGCTACACTTCATCCTTTTAATTTCTACTTTCCAGATAGTTTTTCCCTCGCAGAACTTGTTGACAGTTTTGACAACACAAGCTTTTTTAAAGATCAGGTCAACAATATTTTGTTGTTTACTCCTTTAGGTTTCGGTTTCGCCAGTCTCTTACAGAGAATAAGGATGAAAGCGACAAGTCAATTTTTAACAGTGATACTTGTTAGTGCAGGTTTATCATTGACAGTTGAAGTTCTGCAAGTGTTTCTGCCTTCAAGAACACCTACTCCTGCTGATGTTTTTAACAATACCATAGGTGGATTTGTGGGTCTAGTCTGCTTTTATCTATGGAACTCACAAAGCTTTATATATACCTTGATGCGTATAGAAAATAGTAGGGCTAGCAGATCTATCAAAAAAACAACATTATTTTTTATTGGCTATATACTTGTATCATTTCTGATTTCAATTGCTTGGCAACAGACAACTAATCTGAGCAATTGGTCTTTGAATTATCCACTCTTGATTGGCAATGAGCCAACAGGTGAACGACCTTGGAAGGGATATGTTTCAGACGTTGATATTGCTGATAGAGCAATTTCTAAAAATGAAGTTTTACAAGTATTTGAGCACAAAAATGACTCGAAGTATCTTGGAAATTCTTTGCTAGCTTCCTATCAATTAACTGGTAAAGGAAGTTATCAGGATCGTACTGGTCAACTTCCCGAACTATTATCACAAGGACAGTCACCAGATATTGAAGATGAAAAAGGCGTTGCTTTAAGTTCCAGCCATTGGCTAAAAACCAGAGAACCTGTGACCTTTTTGAGTGAAAGGATACGTGAAACTTCTCAATTTACAATCATGACTACCGTTGCTACTGCTGATACGGCTCAAACTGGACCTGCACGCATAATCTCACTTTCAAGTGATTATCTTCATCGCAATTTTACGCTAGGACAGCAGAGAACAGACCTAGACTTGCGAATACGAACACCAATGACTGGAGCAAATGGGGCAGACACAAAATTAAGTATCCCTGGTATTTTTGCAGATACTAACCCTCATGATATAGTCATCACTTATTCTGGGGCGACTATCAAAGTTTACGTCGATAAATCACAAAGTCCCTACTCTTTGAATTTATGGGAATTGGTTCCGAAAGAGCAGAAACTTTTTTATTATGGACTGAGTTTTATCCCTCTAGGAATTTGCCTAGCGTTTCTGACTACTCTAGCTAAAAGAAAATTAACTTTTAACAGGTTATTACTTCCTTGCGGAATATTATTACCTTCTCTGATACTGGAAGGTATTTTGGTAAGTGAGAGCGGTAAAAGTATCAGCTTGAAAAATATGTTACTTAGTATATTATTTACAGCCGGGGCAGCACTAATATTGAGATGGCGGGCTTCGATGGTGCTTAGAAAAGAAGCCTTTAACAAGGAACAATGAACAGTACACTTGTGTACAGTCATCAGTTATTTTCTGGTTTGAATGAAATCAATTGATAACTGATAACTGATGACTGATGACTGATTTAATCCTCTAGCCTAACTTATCAAACACCTTAAACATAGGCAGATACATCGACAGCAAAATCGTACCAATCATCCCCCCCAAAACAACAATCATAATCGGTTCCAAAATGCTAGTTAGCGCTTTGACTGTCTGTTCGACTTCATCTTCATAGAAATCGGCAATTTTCATCAACATAGCATCTAATTCACCAGTTTCTTCTCCGATGCTAATCATCTGAATTGCCATTGGAGGAAAAACTTTATCTTTTTGCAAAGCAATGCTAATCATGCCTCCTTGTTGAATTTCTACACGTGCGGTATCAATAGCATTAGCAACCACCTGGTTTCCTGACGTATTCCGCACAATTTCTAAGGAAGTGAGAATTGGGACCCCTGAACGAGTTAAAGAACCAAAGGTACGGCTAAAGCGGGCAACAGATGATTTTTGAATTAACTCACCAAACAACGGTATCTTTAGCAAAAGACGGTCTATGGTTCCACGTCCGACCTGAGTTTTGTAGTACTGTTGATAAGCGACACCTGCTGCAACAATGCCGATAATGACCAAGAACCACCAACTTCTTAAAACTTCGCTTACCCATAGCATAAATTGTGTCAAAGCAGGCAATTCAGTTCCCAATTCTTTAAAAATGTTGGCAAAAATTGGGATGAGAAAAACAGTCATACCGATAAAGATGGCGATCGCCAAAAATCCCACAACCACAGGATAAGCTAGTGCTGATTTAATTTGGTTTTGTAATCGAGCAACATCCTCTAACAACTTGGCTAAACGATGTAGCACTTCGTCCAAAACACCACCAACTTCGCCAGCCTGAACCATACTGACATACAGGCTATCAAAACAATCAGGATATTTCCACATTGCCTCAGAAAGACTAACACCATTTTGAACATCAGTGCTAATGCCCAAAATAGCTTGTTTCAGTTTAGGATTGCTACACTGCTGGGCTAACACACTCAAACTTCTAACAATTGGCACTCCCGCATTAACTAAAAGCAGCAAATTGACGAGAAAAGACAGCTTTCTCCTTCACTGAAACGTTACGTCAAATTTTGTTTG
>JAAUSC010000190.1 GCA_012031965.1 Scytonema sp. RU_4_4 | reverse complement strand
TTACATAATCATGCACTGTTTTGTAAGACTATTCCGGAAAGAAGTGATACGGCAGGATAAATCCTGCGTCGGCGGCTTTCATCCCTCCTCTAAAGAGAGAGGGTTTTCATCCTGCCGTCCTTATAAAGCTTTGTCGATACATTCATTGACCGCAGCATCAGCCAGGGTGTTCTGCTCACGCGGTATCCATAGTAGTTCGTACTTGATAATTTTCGATAAGTGCGTTCGCGCTTCGTCATAAAGCGATCGCAAATGAGGCTTTCTGACTTTGTAAACGCCGTTTAAATGTTTGATGATCAATTCGCTATCACCGTGGATTTTGGCTTGCTGTATGCCCAATTCTAAGGCTTTTTCTAGTGCCAAAATCAAACCCCCATACTCTGCCACAGGTGATGTAACTTCTCCAAGATAGCGGCTAAAAGTGTGCAACCTTCCGCCAAATTCGATTATGGCAGCACCCGCAGCCGCACCTGGATTACCACGGGAACCACCATCAAAATAAATTAGTGCGATTTTATCCATCTGGGTTTCCAAAATCGTGTTTCTCTTAAATTAATTGTGCAATGGACAAAGCCCAACTTCCGCTCATCGCCTACCTTGATTTGCTCCCTTTCATTTTGGCAATGGCGATCGCAACGGACATTGCAATGAGTATCGCCAATATATAATGCTTACTGTATGGGGGTTTTGTTGCATTTTGGCAATGGTGCAATAGTGGCAATGTTTTTTGACCCTAGTAAATTGGGATAGTTTTGTAAAGTATGTTACATTCTCACGAATAATTTACGACTGCTAGAGTTATCAAAAAATAGCTTTAAAATAGAAATATGGTTAAAATTGTGATGGTGTTTTAGTAATTCTCTAGGAGAGAATATAATGCAAACATTAAAAGCTATTTACGAAAATGGGGTATTTCGACCATTAGAAAAACCTAATTTAAAAGAAGGAGAGTCTGTGAAAATAACAGTTGAATCTACTACTCCTTTTACTCCTCAAGAAATGCTAAAACTGGCTGCTGAAGTCTATGAGGGATTATTAGAAACAGATATTGACGAAATTGAAGAAGTCGCTTTGCAACGAGACAATTTTTTTGGGGATAAATCTGAACAATGAATCAAGGGCGAGTTATTTTAGATACTGATATTTTATCAGCAATCATGCGTCAGAATCAGCTTGTCATCCCTAAAGCTCAAGCATATTTAGAGCAATATAAAAAGTTTACGTTTTCTATTATTACTCGTTATGAAATTCTACGAGGACTGAAAGCAAAAGAGGCTAATAAACAAATTCAAGCATTTGAACAGTTTTGTGCTAACAACATTATTATTCCTTTAACTGATGAGATAATTGTCCAAGCTGCTGATATCTATGCCGAACTCAGAAAACAAGGAACTCCCATCGGGGATGCTGATATTTTGATAGCTGCTTCGGCAATAGTCAATGGCATGGCTGTGATTACTAATAATCAATCCCACTTTCGTCATATTATTGGACTGACCATAGATAACTGGTTAGTTTAAATTTGAGCATTGGGGCTGGGTTACTGCATCGCGCCACCAAAATAAACTATTGCAACTTCATCCATTTTTTTCTAGTTACCGTAACGTTACGCTGACTAGGCGATCGCATTCTTGCGCCTTTGTTGCTTGGGTTGGGCTGGTGCTTCTCGTACTCCAAGCGACCGGGGCGGGTTTTTGAACAGCATTACCAGTACTATTCAAAAAAGGGGTTATGATGAGCAGTCCGCCGCCTTTGTCTATGAGTACGGCGAAAGTTCAACACCTTCTCTGGACAAGGCTTAGAGGCGGACAGGAAGGCAGTTTATAACTTCATGAGTAAGGCGCACCGCAGGGATTTGGATGGAGAACTCCGATTAGAAGAACTGGCTGCTTTCTGAAACGACTTGATTGAATGCGATCGCACATAAAGAGTCGCCAGCAACCATAGTCAGGTTTTCAGGTTATGGTTCTTCCATTCTCAACAATCCCATTATGCGAATCTGCATAATGTCTCAACCACGTACTCTTGAGAGGGCATCATTCTCAACAAGTCCATCGCGGGAAATCGGGTACTGTGAGCGGTTCTGGCAGTGCCCCAATTTCTGTAAATCAGTCCCCAGTCGCCGTAACAGGTATTTCTCTAGTTGGCGATCGCATCCTCATTCCCAGGCAGGGTGGGGGTGTGCGTCCTGTCCTCTATCTGATACGCAAGGGTGTGCGGATTTCAGCGTCAAGACGCTCTAGCTCATCCCGCAGTTGCTGGTCGGTTAAACCTGCAAATCGGTTGGTCTTTGCTACGTACTGCATATATGCATTTTGGTATACCTGCTGCTATTGTGGCAGAAAAAATCCCACCGAGCGTAGTCCGAGTAAAGTGCGAGTAACTTTGACGCAAACAAACATGAAATGTAGCGTAAATTCTTAATTAGCGCTAAAATAACGGTTTTTAACCTCTTAAACGCACTCTCAGGGTGAAATTTGGGGTACTGTGCGCGTTTTCCGGTAGAATGTGAGACTTCTGCTGTTGCTAAAACGTTTTAGTAACAAGGCGGCTAAAGCACTCGCAAATAGTACCACTATAAAACATAAAAATGGGTCTACCCTTCCGTCAAATGCACTCTTGGGATTACTCCGGTCCTTATCACGGTTATGATGGCTTCGCTATCTTTGCCCGCGACATGGATCTAGCACTCAACAGCCCCACCTGGGGATTAATCGGTGCTCCTTGGAATAAGAATGCTAAAGCTAAGGCTCAGGCTAAGGCGATCGCCTAAACAGATGAGGAGTCCCTCGTTACCAGGCTGAGCCTGGTAACGCATTAGGGGAGGCTTTGCCTCCTTCCTAGCAAACAAAATTGGTGAGGCGGAGCCTCAGGCTAGGCATTCTCAGGCTGCAGCCTAGGAATGAGACAACTAAACCACAAGTAACGAATACAGCAAGCTTGGAGATAGAGAAATGCCTCAGAATCCGGAAAAAATTCAAGATCACGTCGAGCTGTTCCACCAGCCAGAGTACCAGCAGCTATTTCAGAACAAGAAAGAGTTTGAAAACGGACACGACCCTGAAGAAGTAAAAAGGGTTGCAGAATGGACGAAGAGTTGGGAGTATCGTGAAAAGAACTTCGCCCGTGAAGCTTTAACCGTCAACCCTGCTAAAGGTTGCCAACCTTTAGGGGCAATGTTTGCTGCTGTCGGTTTTGAAGGCACTCTACCTTTTGTCCAAGGTTCCCAAGGTTGCGTTGCTTACTTCCGCACCCACTTAACCCGCCACTACAAAGAACCGTTTTCCGGCGTATCTTCTTCCATGACAGAAGACGCAGCGGTGTTTGGTGGACTGCAAAACATGATTGATGGCTTGGCGAATTCTTACACTCTATACAAGCCCAAGATGATTGCTGTCTGCACCACCTGTATGGCAGAGGTCATTGGGGATGACTTGCAGGCTTTCATCGGCAACGCTAAGAATGCAGGTTCAGTTCCTCAAGATTTCCCAGTGCCCTTTGCTCATACTCCTAGCTTTGTTGGTTCTCACATCACGGGCTACGACAACATGATGAAGGGTATTCTTTCTAACCTAACCGCAGGTAAAAAGAAAGAAACCAGTAATGGCAAAATCAACTTCATCCCTGGTTTTGACACCTATGTTGGTAATAACCGGGAAATCAAGCGGATTGCCTCCCTGTTTGGCTTTGACTACACCATTCTGGCTGATAACAGCGACTATCTGGATGCACCCAACACAGGTGAGTTTGATATGTATCCAGGTGGTACTCCCCTAGAAGAAGCTGCAGATTCAATTAATGCGAAAGCTACAGTTGCTCTACAAGCACACTCTACTCCCAAGACTCGCGATTACATCGCCAAAGAGTGGAAGCAAGAGGTTGTCGTTTCTCGTCCTTGGGGTATTAAGGGTACTGATGAGTTCTTGATGAAACTCAGTGAACTAACTGGTAAACCCATTCCCGAAGAACTGGAAATTGAACGCGGTCGGGCAGTGGATGCGATGACTGACTCCCATGCATGGGTTCACGGTAAGCGCTTCGCTATCTACGGCGATCCGGACCTGGTATACAGTGTGGTGGGCTTCATGCTGGAAATGGGTGCTGAACCTGTACATATCGTTGTTCACAACTCCAACGAAGAATTTGCGAAAGAACTCAAAGAGTTGCTAGGATCTAGCCCTAATGGTAAGAATGCCACCCTTTGGGCTGGTAAAGACTTGTGGCATATGCGTTCTCTGTTATTCACCGAACCCGTAGACTTGCTCATTGGTAACTCCTACGGTAAGTACCTGTGGCGTGACTGCAAGGTGCCCCTCGTGAGAATCGGCTATCCTATCATGGATCGCCACCACCTGCACCGCTACGCGACTGTCGGCTATCAAGGTGTGATCAACCTCCTCAACTGGGTCGTCAATACCATCTTCGAGGACATCGACCAAAACACCAACATTCCTTCTAAGACAGATATTTCCTACGACTTGATTCGTTAGGAATTGCATTCACCTGCGACGTACCAACAAAGGAAAAGGAAAAGGCAGAAAGATGAAGGGATTGGTCATGGGTTAGTCGTTAGTAGTTAGCGGTTATTTTTGATGAGAAAGAACTAACAATTAACAACTAAAAACTAACATTTTCTCCACTATCAATTCCTAATCTTACTTCCCAATTCCTTTTACCTTTTTCTTGAGTTATGGAGTTATTTACTATGAAAACGATAACTCACACTCACAATCACCAAAATCACCATCCACCTACTTCTAAAAAATCAGGCTCATTTGATATTTTATATCCTTTGCGCCGTCTGGTGGATGGACTTCAAGTAAAAAATGCTCGACTTGCTCATCTGATTTGCCAAATAATTCCTTGCTGTTGCCCTTTTGAGCGAAATCTTAAATTATTTGGTCGCACGTTCCATATTCCACCATTGTGTAAACTCAATCCCTTATATGACAACTTTGTGGGATTGCGTTTTCGAGCATTATCTTACTTATCTGATGTGTGTGGAGAAGATGTGAAAAAATACATTTGTTAGTCATGATTTGTGTATTATACCATTCACAAAATGTCTAATACGAATCTACCCCACTGCCTTTGGCTCCTCCCCTTGGTAAGGGGAGGTTGGGAGGGGTTAAATATGTATTACACAAAAAATTAATTGGTATAAAAAGCTAAAAATTAATATTCTCTATCCTATACGAGGAAAGAAATGAAAATCACCCAAAGTAAAATGAACGAGTTACTCACTCAGCCTGGGTGTGAACACAATAAAAGCAAGCATGGAGACAAGAAAAATAAGTCTTGCACGCAACAACCCAAGCCTGGAGCTGCTCAAGGGGGTTGTGCTTTTGATGGTGCAATGATTGCTCTAGTACCGATTACCGATGCTGCTCATTTAGTCCACGGACCGATCGCCTGCTCTGGTAATTCTTGGGGAAGTCGTGGTAGTCTTTCCTCTGGTCCTGTGCTGTACAAAACAGGCTTTACCACTGATTTGGATGAAACTGATGTCATCTTTGGTGGTGAAAAAAAGCTGTACAAAGCAATTCTGGAAGTCGAAAATCGCTACAAACCGACTGCGGTTTTTGTTTACTCCACCTGTGTCACCGCCTTAATTGGTGATGATATAGATGCTGTTTGTAAAACTGCTGCCAAGAAAACAGGGATTCCTGTTATCCCCGTCAATGCTCCTGGATTCATCGGTAGCAAGAATTTTGGTAACCGCCTTGCTGGTGAAGCTTTGCTAGATTACGTTGTAGGAACAGCTGAGCCGGAATTCATCACACCATATGACATTAACCTCATTGGTGAGTACAATATCGCTGGGGAAATGTGGAACGTTTTGCCACTACTTGAGAAATTAGGTATCCGAGTTTTGGCAAAAATGACAGGTGATGGTCGCTACAAAGAAATCTGTTACGCTCACCGTGCTAAGCTCAACGTCATGATTTGCTCCAAAGCGCTGCTTAATATGGCGACAAAGATGGAAGAGCGCTACGGTATCCCCTACATTGAAGAGTCTTTCTACGGTGTAGAAGACATGAATCGTTTTCTGCGGAACGTTGCTGCAAAGTTAGGTGATCCCGATTTGCAAGAGCGTACAGAAAAGCTGATTGCTGAAGAAACTGCTGCTTTGGATGTGGCTTTGGCTCCGTATCGCGAAAAACTGAAAGGTAAGCGTGTTGTTCTTTATACGGGAGGCGTGAAGAGTTGGTCGATTATCTCAGCAGCTAAAGACTTGGGAATGGAAGTGGTTGCTACCAGTAGCAGGAAAAGTACTGAGGAGGATAAAGCAAGAATCAAGAAGTTGCTTAGTCAGGATGGCATCATGCTAGAACAAGAAAGTCCTAAGGAACTGCTGCGGATCATCAAGGAAAAGAACGCTGATATGTTGATTGCTGGAGGTCGCAATCAATACACCGCTTTGAAAGCTCGGATTCCTTTCCTACACATCAACCAAGAACGCCATCATCCGTATGCAGGTTATGAAGGAATGGTGGAAATGGCACGAGAATTGTATGAAGCCCTATACAGCCCTGTGTGGGAGCAGGTACGTAAACCCGCACCGTGGGAGAAAGCAGGAGTGGAGGAGTGGGGGAGTGGGGGATCGGGGTCCTCTTTGGGATTGGGCGCTGTAAGGGAAGTTTCTTCCTCTCTTATCCCCCCCTCTCCCCCTCCCCTTGTCTCCCCCTCCTCCTCAAAGGAGGTGATGTGATGGCGATTGTGACTGTGACAAACTCATCAGTTGCTGTGAATCCTCTCAAGCTGAGTCAACCTTTGGGTGCTGCTTTGGCTTTGTTGGGATTGAAGGGAATGATACCTCTATTTCACGGTTCCCAAGGCTGTACTGCTTTTGCCAAATCCATGTTGGTGAAGCATTTTTGTGAGTCGATTCCCCTTTCTACCACAGCAATGACGGAAGTTAGCACCATCTTGGGTGGGGAGGAGAATGTAGAACAGGCTATTGTGACTCTAGCCGAGAGGACAAAGCCAGAAATTATTGGTTTGTGTACGACTGCATTGACAGAAACCAGAGGAGATGATATGACGCGATTTCTTAAGGAAATTCGCGATCGCCACCCAGAACTAAATCATCTACCAATTGTTTTAGTCTCGTCTCCTGATTTTAAGGGCACATTGCAGGATGGGTATGCTGCTGCTGTTGAGAGCATCGTTAAGGAACTTGCTCAAAAAAGTGACAAGCAAAATCCTTATCCCACACAAGTCGCGATTTTGCCGAGTTCTGCTTTCACGCCTGGAGATGTCGAGGAGATAAAAGAGATTATTACCGCTTTTGGCTTGAAGCCGATTGTTGTTCCTGATCTTTCTGCTTCACTAGATGGTCACTTAGAAGATTCTTACAGTGCGGTAACAGCTTGTGGGACAAGCCTAACAGAACTCCGAGAGATTGGTAATTCTGTTTTCACCTTAGCTTTCGGTGAGAGTATGCGAGGTGGGGCGCAAATTTTGCATGAGCGCTTTGGAATTCCCTACGAGGTGTTTGGTGAACTGACTGGATTAGAACCAGTAGATAATTTCTTGCAAGCATTGGCAGACCTGAGTGGTATTAGCGTACCAGAAAAATACCGCCGCCAACGCCGCCAGTTGCAAGACGCCATGCTTGATACTCACTTTTATTTTGGTTGCAAACGAGTATCCTTAGCGCTAGAGCCAGATTTACTCTGGTCAACAGTTCATTTCCTAAAATCGATGGGTGCTGAAATTCATGCAGCGGTGACGACGACTCGCTCACCTCAATTGGAAAAACTCCCTATCAATAGCGTCACTATAGGTGATTTGGAAGATTTCGAGCAACTCGCACCGACATCTGACTTGCTTATTGGTAACTCTCACACAGTTGCTGTTGCAAATCGATTAGGAATTCCTGTTTATCGTCAGGGGTTTCCTATTTTTGACCGTTTGGGTAATGGTCTATTTACTAAAGTTGGTTACCGAGGTACGATGCAGGTTTTGTTTGAGATTGGGAACATTTTTTTGCAGGTTGAGGAAGCAAAAATTCAGCATCCTGGAACATTAAAACTTTTGAGTTCTGATTTGAGTTCTGAAATCTAAATTCTAAATAAGTTGTGAGTTATGAATTATGAGTTGTCGTAAATGCTTTTTTACTACTCATTACTCATCACTTATGACTTGAGGAGAGGAGAATTAAGCATGAAGATTGCCTTTACAACAAGTGACCGAGTTCATATCAATGCTCACTTTGGATGGGCGAAAGAAATTGATGTGTATGAAATTTCTGATGAAGGTTACAAGTTTTTAAAAACTCTTTCTTTTGATGGTGACCTTAAGCAAGATGGTAATGAGGATAAGGTCACACCAAAGCTTGAAGCACTGAATGACTGTAAGATTGTTTATGTTGCAGCCATTGGAGGTAGTGCAGCGGCTCGGTTAATTAAGAAAGGTGTGACTCCAGTTAAAGCACGTTCTGAAGAACAAGAGATTGCCGAGATTCTCAACAAGTTAGTGCAAACTCTTAAGAGCAATCCTCCGCCTTGGCTGCGTAAAGCTTTACAGGCAAAACCCAAAAGTTTTGAAGATGAATTAGAAGAGGAAGCAACGGTATGAGTTTCACTAATAATGTTAATGGAACATCCTCAACCGAAACCTTAGACTCGCCTTTTCTCAAGGCAATAGTGCAACAATTCCGGGGTCAAGATAGTTATGGAACTTATCGTAATTGGTCGGATGAGTTGCTGCTCAAACCATTTATTGTTAGCAAACAAAAGAAACGGGAAATTTCGGTTGAGGGTGAAGTTGACCCAATGACTCAGGCGCGAATTATGGCATTTTATCGTGCTGTGGCTGCCTGCATTGAAAAAGAAACAGGTCTTTTGTCTCAAGTTGTGATTAATTTGAGTCATGAAGGTTTTGGCTGGGCGCTTGTGTTTTCTGGTCGTCTTTTGTTAGTTGCAAAGACTTTACGAGATGCACATCGCTTTGGTTTTGAGTCGTTAGAAAAATTAGCAGAAGAGGGAGAAAAGTCTGTACAAAGTGCTGTTGATTTGGCTAAGCGTTTCCCTGAAGTAGGTAGGATTTAAAAAATGAAGAATGAAGAGTCAAAAATATTTTTCTCTTCTCTCTTCCATCTTATTTTTTAGCACAGAAAGAGGTGTTGATGGCACAAGCTAAAGAAACATCTACTATTGAGGAGTTGAAAACTCAGATCAAACGCCTCAATAGTAAAGCAGGTCAGATGAAAATGGATCTGCATGATTTGGCAGAGGGATTACCAACAGATTATCAACAACTTATGGATGTTGCCTCCCAAACTTATGAAATTTATCGTCAGTTGGACGAACTTAAGCAACAGCTAAAACAACTGGAGCATGGAAAATGACCTGGGATTATGATAAATTTAAAAAACTTGAAGATGCAGAGGAGTATTTTGAGTTTTTTCAACTTCCCTACGACCAAAAAGTTGTGAATGTAAATCGTCTGCATATTTTGAAAAAGTTTTCTCAATTTATTAAAGAAATTGATGAGAATGATACTGACCTCAGTATTTTAGATAGGTTCAGTAAATATCGCGAAGCTTTAGAACAAGCCTATCAAGTATTTCTTGAATCAACACCCCAGGAACAAAAGCTGTTCAAAGTGTTTAATCAGAAGCCGAAAAATGTAATCACGCTGACAGAAATCACATCGGATTAGGAGGTAAAAAGTGGTAAACCTAACGCCCACCGAGTTGGAACGCTACCGTCGTCAAATGATGCTTCCTAATTTTGGCGAAACAGCACAGAAGCGCCTCAAGTCAGCGACGGTTCTGGTTACAGGTGTAGGAGGATTGGGCGGTACGGCGGCGCTATACCTTGCAGTAGCTGGCGTTGGGCGGCTGATTTTAGTCCGGGGTGGTGACCTGCGGCTTGATGACATGAATCGTCAGATTCTGATGACGCACGATTGGGTGGACAAGCCTAGGGTGTTCAAAGCAAAAGAAACTCTCCAAGCCATCAATCCTGATGTCCAAGTGGAAGCAGTTCATGAATATGTCACCCCGGAAAATGTAGACTCCTTGGTGCAATCAGCTGATATGGCTCTTGATTGCGCTCATAATTTTACGGAGCGCGATTTGTTAAATGAGGCTTGCGTACGCTGGCGTAAGCCTATGGTGGAAGCAGCAATGGATGGGATGGAGGCTTACTTGACCACGATTATTCCTGGTGTGACTCCTTGTTTATCTTGCTTATTTCCTGAGAAGCCTGATTGGGATAGGCGTGGCTTTTCTGTTCTGGGTGCTGTTTCTGGAACACTAGCTTGTCTAACAGCACTGGAGGCGATCAAGCTGATCACTGGGCTTAGTCAACCTCTGTTGTCAGAACTTTTGACAATTGACCTGACCCGAATGGAATTTGTCAAGCGCCGTTCTCACCGCGATCGCTCTTGTCCTGTATGCGGTAATAGTGCGCCTTGGAGATACTCGCAATCTCAACCCTTAGAAACTACCAGTCATTGCAAGTAGTATTCGCCATGTTGGTATCTTCATTGATTGCTCTGGCGTTTGCCATAACTTTGTTTCTGGTCAGTGTAAAAATCCCAAATCCAATCTTGCAGCTTTTGCTTGCATTGACTGCTTTGTTCTGCGTTTGCTAAGCGCCTCTTTTTTTCACCAGCCCCTTAAGAAAGTGCTGATTGCAGTTACTCTACTCATCACCACTAAACAAATTCACATCTTGAATCACAACAACAACTAATTTCCAATTAGGAGGTTTGATGACGGTTACTTTGACGGAAAAAGCAGAATTTCACCTGCGGATGTTGTTACGAGGTTCTGCTTCCGAAACCAATACGCTGACTAAAGGTATCCGCATCTCTGTTAAAGATGGTGGTTGTAGTGGCTATGAGTATGCAATGGAAGTCACAAGTAAGCCGCAACCAGATGATATAGTCAGCCAGCAAGGCAAGATGCTTGTTTACATTGATGCCAAAAGTGCGCCGTTATTGGAAGGGTTGGTTATCGATTTTATAGAGGGAGTGATGGAAAGCGGGTTTAAGTTCATCAACCCCAAAGCTACTGATACCTGTGGTTGTGGAAAGTCATTTAGAACCGCTGACTGTTCCTCTGTAGGTATACCTTGTAGCTAAACAACACCCTTGAAGTCATAAAACCTAACTGTACCGCGTGTGAGAAAAATCAGAAAATGGCTACATACCAAGTTAGATTAATCAGCAAGAAAGAAGGTCTAGATACCACGATTGAAGTTGATGAAGAGACAACTATCCTAGATGCAGCGGAAGAAAACGGTATTGATTTACCATTTTCTTGTCACGCAGGTGCTTGCTCTAGCTGTGTCGGTAAAGTTGTTGAAGGTGAAATTGACCAATCAGATCAAACCTTCTTGGATGACGAACAAGTGTCTAAGGGTTTTGCTCTACTTTGCGTGACTTATCCACGTTCTGATTGCACAATTAAGACTAACCAAGAACCATACTTGGTCTAGTTCATATCTTGTTGCAGGGTTTTCAACAGTAAGGAAATTTCTTTCCTTTCTTTCCTTACTTATATAGAGACGTAGTATGATACGTCTCTAAACCCTAAAAAATCTTGACAAAGTAGCTTTTCTTGAAGCTACTTTGTCAAATTAAGCCATAGATAAACCTTGCCTTTGAGCATTTGCGTAGCGCCCCCTTAGGGGCTAGCGTAGACGCCTTCTGGGCGGCTTCCCGGAGGGTAGGGACAGTGTACACGAGAAATTGTCTGCGTGCATCTCTTGTGCGTCTGCGGTTCAAAATAATCCTAAAATAAAGGCTTTTTACAAAACAAATCTTTCTTTTTTAATGTTTGAAAAATTTTGCATAACAGGTTCATCACTAGAATTGCTAAAAAAAGGAGAGCGAGGAATCATCAAATTCTGCAACATTAAGGATGAACAATCTCTCCAAGAAATGATATCAATGGGGATAATACCAGGAACTTCCATCACTGTAGAACAGCAGTTTCCTTGTTTTGTCATCACAGCAGGAGAGAGACAATTGACACTAACTCGGAAATTGGCTCAAAGAATTTATGTCCGCATTGATAATGAGTGAACAAAATTTTCAATAGGAAATAGCCGATAAAAAAGAAGAAGGGAAAAGGTAAAGTATATCTTACCTTTTCCCTTACAAATTACCTACTTGCTCATCTCACATCCAAAATAAAACTGAGAAATGCATTGTTCCAGATATTGAGGTTACTTGAGAAAGTCAGCCACTTTCTAAAGCAACAGCAACTATCGTGTTAATACTAGCCTCTGGCAAAGATTCCCGTCTTCAGTAAATTTACTAATACACTGATAATATCTCATATCTCCTTACTTAAATGATGATTGAGTTTAAAGAGAACAAAATTTTTTAGCTTCGTAGAAAAGATTTAGTGGGAGCATCCCAATTTTGCAAAAACGTGTTTGTCATTGCGAACGAAGCGACAGCGTAGTGAAGCAATCTCATATCTTGCGATTGCTTCGCTCCACTTCGTTGCGCTCGCAATGACAATTTATAATCTGGGTTTGATATAACTTACACATTTGGGATGCTCCCGATTTAGTTCCCATCAATCATCCTATTTGTGATCTTAATCACTGCTGAGACTCGCTGACTTCTGTAAGTAGAAGTTTTTTCATGAGATTTATATTTTGTAATAAGAAATTTAGTAGTATTGTTTCTGTTAAATAGTAGATGATTTATAAATAACATCTGCTTCTATCTGTATGAGTCAGTGCTTCAAATACCAAACTTGTATACACCATGTCAGAGTTAAATAATTATCAATCTGAAGGTCAAGTTTTTGAGCGTGATTGGTCTGCGTACTATAACGCTGTTGTGGGTCGTCCGCCACGAGACACCTTACTTGAAGCTTTAGCGCGTTTTGATACTGAAAGTCTCAACCAAAACGAGACACCTGTCCTACATTCACGATTTGCGGTTGATTTGGGCTGCGGGGAAGGGCGAGATACAGTAGAACTATTACGTGGGGGTTGGCGAGTCTTGGCTATTGATGGTGAAGCTGAAGCAATAGCACGTTTATTAGAACGTCCAGATCTTAATCACCAACTTCTGGAAACTCGCGTTGTTCTTTTTCAAGATATAGTGCTACCAGAATCAGTCGATTTAGTAAACGCCAGCTTTTCACTACCATTTTGTCCACCGAAATCTTTCCCTAGTTTATGGGAAAAAATTGTTTCATCATTGCGTTCTGGTGGTCGTTTTTGTGGACAATTGTTTGGTAACCATGATTCTTGGGCAATTTATACTTCTATGAATCATCATACACGTCAACAATTAGAAATATTACTGCAACCATTTGAAATAGAAATGTTACAGGAAGAAGATCATCCTGGGAAAACAGCTATAGGAGAAGAGAAACATTGGCATATTTTTCATATTGTTGCGCGAAAAAAGTAAGTACTGTGGAGGGACTTTATAACTATTGCAAAGTGATTTCCTCAGTAAGCAATGTTAATAATCCTATTCATTGATTTGGCTAACTAACTTTCTGATATAGCAATTCGATTTGATTGTGTGAATCATTCGTAGAGACTCTTAACTCTTAACAGGGAAGAAGGAATAAAGGTGTACTGAGTTTTTTAAGCGCAAAGCGCAGGCACTTTCACAAAAATCAAAGAGAAGTCCTATTTTGATAAATTTTATCAAAACATTTTTTATAATTTACGATTTTATTTATTATTTTTACTCT
>JAAUSC010000189.1 GCA_012031965.1 Scytonema sp. RU_4_4 | reverse complement strand
GAAGTAATTTTGACTGTCCTGTACGTCTGGATGAGGATTCTAGGTTTTGCCTAATAATTAAGCACAGGCTTGTCTTGGGCTGTTTTGGCAAAAGTTAGACTACCTCTTTTTTTGGCAAAGGTATTGTTTCTGTAAACGTATTGGCAAAGAGATTAGAAACCTTAATGGTGTAGAACAGGAAGTACTAATCAGAAAGCTCAATCCAATTCTCATAGGATTTGCTAACTACTACAAAAGTGTAGTCAGCAAAGAAACCTTCGGTTACATCTCACATCGAATCTGGCAATACCTTTGGCGTTGGGCTAAGCGTAGACATCCCCACAAAAACACAAAATGGGTGAGAAAACGTTACTTTAAACCCATTAAAGGCAATAAATGGACGTTTGCTTGTACAACAAACGACCGCCGAGGGGAGGATAAAGAACTTGTCCTTTACCAGATAGCGTACACGACCATTGAGCGCCATATAAAGGTGAAAGGTGACGCTTGTCCCGATGACCCCTCACTAAGAGAATACTGGGAAAAACGCCACCAGAAACAAGGGTTATCCCGCTTCCCGAAAGGCTCTAAGCTACACAGGATAGCGGAAAACCAAAACTGGAAATGCCCATTATGTGGCGAACCTTTATTCAATGGGGAGGAAATCGACACCCATCACATAGTATCTGTAGCTGTAGGTGGAACAGACGACATTGAAAACCTTCAGCACCTACACAAAGCGTGTCATCAGCAGATACACAAAACCCAAGTCAAATCTCGCTTGAAATAAGGCTTGAGCCGTGTGAGTGCGAAAGTCTCATGCACGGTTCTTAGGGGAGTACGGCAGGGTGACCTGCCAATCTTACCCGACAACGCCTATACAACGCTCAGATGCAAACTGCTAAAAAAATATTCGAGACACAGCACATAAGACAGATGTTCATCAAGCAACACCATCTCATAATTGTTTGTGCAAAGCCACTCTAAAAATCAGTTTCTGCTAACCATGAAAATACTGGTACTAAATGCCGGATCGAGCAGTCAAAAAAGTTGTGTGTACGAAATCACAAGTGACACTCTCCCCGAAGAACCTCTCAAACCCCTGTGGTTCGCGAAAGTAGACTGGACTCACCATGAGGGTTTTGCAGAAATCGAAGTCAAAACAGCCAAGGGTGGACAATTGCAAGAAAAAATTTCTGCGGACTCTCGAACTCAAGTGATGGCTTATATGCTTGATACCCTGTGCAAGGGTTCTACGCAGGTGATGAGTCAGCCATCAGAAATTGATGTGGTGGGGCATCGTGTCGTACATGGTGGACAAGATTACCGTGAAAGTGTGGTAATTACTGAGGATGTAAAACAGGCGATCGCCCATCTTGCAGACCTTGCTCCTGAGCATAATCCAACTAACTTGGAAGGAATAGAAGCGATTGAACAACACTTGGGAACAGTCACCCAAGTCGCAGTATTTGATACCGCCTTTCATTCTCATCTCCCTGATGCAGCAGCCATCTACCCAGGTCCTTACGAGTGGATAGAGCAAGGTATCCGTCGTTACGGATTTCATGGCATCAGTCATCAGTACTGTGCTGAGCGTGCAGCTCGCATTCTAGGTCGAGATTTAGCATCTGTGCGGTTAATCAACTGTCATTTGGGCAACGGTTGCTCTTTGGCAGCCATTAAAAATGGTCGCAGCATTGATACAACAATGGGATTCACGCCTTTAGATGGATTGATGATGGGTAGCCGTTCTGGTGCTGTTGATCCAGGAATTCTCATTCACCTGTTGCAGCAACCTGATAACTCTGTCGATCATCTCAAATATGTGCTAAATCGAGCTTCTGGCTTACGTGGAATCTCCGGTATCTCTAATGATATGCGACAAATTAAGGAGGCAATTTCCCAAGGCAATTCCCGTGCTCAACTTGCTTGGGATATCTACGTGCATCGCCTGCGGTCTTATATCGGTGCAATGCTTGCTAGCTTAGAGGGATTAGATGTCTTGGTGTTCACCGCCGGTGTAGGCGAAAATAATCCTGAGGTTCGCGCCGCAGCTTGTGAAGCTTTTGCATTTGTTGGACTAAAACTTGACCACGAAAAAAATAAGCACAAGCCTGTTGATAGAGATAT
The DNA here is from genome assembly GCA_012031965.1 of Scytonema sp. RU_4_4. Lineage (GTDB taxonomy): Bacteria > Cyanobacteriota > Cyanobacteriia > Cyanobacteriales > Nostocaceae > Brasilonema. The sequence goes on along the minus strand of JAAUSC010000189.1, from coordinate 11,607 downwards.
TGCGACTCCTGACTCAGCAGTGCGAGTCTTGGTGATTCATACAGAAGAAGATTGGGAAATTGCTTGTGAATGTTGGCGACTGTTGGAAAAAAAAGATGCACGTACAGCTTAATACCAATTTGCTAAGAGCAGTGGCTATGCTAACTACGCTTACACTTGCAAGTTGCAACACCTTAACCACTAACGAGTATGAAGCTACAGCCCTCACCAGTTATACCTGGCAAGTTAAGTATGCTGATGACTTAACCAATGAGAAAATACCACGCTTTGAAACTTTTGCAACGACTTCCTTGCTTAATCGTAATGGCTTGAAGCCAGAAGGAGCAGTTACAGGTCCTGATGATAAGGGTTTATGGTGGTCAGCTTTACCGCCACGACCTTCTGTTGATGACATAGAACAACGCAAAAAATCTCAAGAGGCGGGTAGTCCTGAATTGTTGAAGTCTGTGAAGTACGAACTGAAGTATAGAGTGGGAGAGGAACAAAGAATATTACCCACTAATTATCAGGTTTACCGACAGGTGGTGAAAGCGTATCCGTCGCGGGCTCCTTTGCAATTAACTTTGGGATTGGATAACAACTCAGTTGAGAAAGCTGAACCTGTTGGTAGGTAGAGATGTTCCGCCTGAACGTCTCTATCAGTACTAGATTTCTAACAATCCTGATGGTGGCGTAATTTCAATGCGACCGACTTGCAAGTCTACCACTGGTACTATAGCTTTCACAAACGGAATCAAAACAGTCTTTTGTCTTTTCTCCTTTGTCTCATGTTCTTCATCGTTTGAAGAGTGTAGTTGTACTTCCAATAAATCATTACCAGCAGGAAGAACATTCACCACTGTACCAAGAAGTTTCCTAGATTCTTGCATAAAGACTGGCAAGCCAATCAAATCTACGACGTGATATTCATCCTCTCCCAATTGAGGGCGATCGCTCTCTGGGACAATAAACTTACAACCACGCAACTCCTCAACTTGGTTGCGATTTTCTACCCCAGCAAGTTCAATAATATATAAATTTTTACCTTGCACATAACGTCCTGATAGTAATTCTACGGCTTGCGGTTCCGTCTCATTGGGACGTAACAACCACCGTTTTCCGGGCACCTCAAAGCGTTCTGGGAAGTCCGTGTCAGGATAAACACGTATCTCACCATCTAACCCTTGAGGTGCCACAATTGTGCCAATTTCTAGCCAACCTTCTGGTATTGAAGTGGGGGGTGGGGAAGATGAGGGGGGTGGAGAAGATAAGGGAGTCTTTTCTCCACTTGCTTTTCCTACTCTAGGGTGCTTTTTTTTCTCCTTATCCTTCATCTTGTCCTCTGCATTTTTAGCGTTTTGGCGGTTCATTTAAGCACTAATAGCCGCACGCTGATAAATTTGTTGTACCACCTTTGCCAAACGCTGCATACCTGTGACAATTTCTTCATCACTGGCGGTGAGGCTAATACGAACACACTGCTGCTTGTGTTCCCACTCTTCCTCTAAGCCAGGGAAGAAAGTACTGCCCGGGACAACTATGACACCTACTTGCTTGAGTTCTTGGTAAAACTCCCAGTCAGTTATTGGTAGGTTCTCCAACCACAACCAAGCAAAAATTGCCCCCTCACCGCGATGGAGGAACCAAGGTAAATCCTTAGGCATTGCTTCGTTTAACGTGCTTTCCAAAACTGTAAACTTATTTTGATAGAACGGGCGAATGACTTGCGTAGAAATTTCTGCCAGCGCACCAGAATTAATTGCACGTGCTGCAATGGCTTGTCCGTATCGTGAAGCGTGGATACAGGAATTCGTTTGGAAACATTCCAGAACCTGAATAATTTGTTCATCCCCAATAGCAATCCCGATACGCTCTCCTGGTAACCCAGCTTTGGATAAACTCATGCAGTGTAGGATATTATTACCGAATATTGGTGTCATTTCGGTAAAGTTCATTGCTGGGAATGGAGGACCATATGCTGAGTCAATTAACACTGGTACATTATAAGGCTCAGCAAGGGCGGCAATTTTCTTCACCTCATCCTCAGTGAGGACATTACCAGTGGGGTTGCAGGGGCGGGAGAAGATAACGCAACCAGTTTTTTCTGTAATTGAGAGCTTGCTGAAGTCGGGGCGATATTTAAACTTGTGTGCTGCTGCATCGATATCCAATGCAGGTTTGTACGCAATCAAGGCTTCTGGAACTAAGCAGACACCACCATAACCTGTATAGTCAGGACTCAGCGGTAGAACAATTTGCTTCAGTGTTCCGCTAGTGGTGTACCCACCAAAAGAATTCGCAGCAAAGAAGTAGATACTTTGACTTCCCGGAGTTATGAGGATGTTGCGTTCATTCAAATTCAACCCATATCGCCGATTAAAATCATTGACAACTGCTTCAATGAGTGGTCCATAGCCCTGACTCGACCCGTAGCGGCAAATAACTTCACCATAATCTGAGCTATCCAGTAATTGTGCGGTACAATCTCGCCATAATTGTTCGACTTCCGGCAAAATTAATGGATTACCAGCACTTAAATTCATTAATTGCTGCCCCGCATTAGCTTGTAAAGTTGCGATAATGTCCTTCATAATGGCTCTAACGCCGGTCAGGTTGGACATATGGATGCCGAATTGAGTCAGGGCAGGGTTCATAGGCGAAGAAAAAACGAGTGTAATCTAGTGGTGGACAATCTCTAGTAGTTGCTGCTGACAGACTAGTGTTGCCAAAAAAGCTGCTACCGCTTTTATCCAATGTAACTAGAGAATGGCACTATCGTGTACAGTAACACTATATCTACATTATTTTATAGCGGTTCTTCTTCGTAGAAAAAAGGTCAAGCCTCTGGCTATGGTGCGGGGCGAGGGCGCGAAAAAGCTAACAGCTTTGTATTTCTAGGCGATCGCCCAAAAAGCAATGCCCTATGAGTGCGATCGCCACAATTTCTTTCGCTAACAACCTGTCTACATACTGTCCTAACTCAGGTGTGCCAAATTGATTGGGTGTTTGATGAGTTTGTTCCTCAAGACAAGATGAAGCGTCTGATTTTGGTCAGATCCCCGACTTCTTAAAGAAGTTGGGGATCTTGCAATCCTTCACAATCAATGCGTTCAAGCACTAGTTTTTTTGTTGAATGTTGAAAGAATACTAGGGCGTAGCCCGTTCTGACAACTGTGTTCTGGAGCGCGTAGCAGGGCGCAGCCCGTTCTTTTTTGGTCATAAAATTCTAAAAAAATCTCTGGATAATACTTATCCAAAAATCGGTTCCAAATCTAACACAAAACCAGGTAACACATCCTCACCTGATAAACTTTTAGGAGAATTAAGAACCTCTACCGCAACATGAGGACGATAAATTTCCACTCGTTTCTCTTGAGGATGAATTAACCAACCAAGACGCAGACCATTTTCTATATATTCCCGCATCTTAGCTTGAGTATCTTCTATATCATCACTTTCCGAAACCAACTCCACCGCAAAATCGGGACACAAAGGAAGAAACTTCTTTCTTTGTTGTGGTGTTAATTTTTCCCATCGTTCCATACTTATCCAAGATGCATCAGGAGAACGAGTTGCACCATTGGGGAGCTTAAAACCTGTCGAAGAATCAAAAGCTTTTCCGAGATTATTTTTACGGTTCCAAAACCATACTTGACCTAATAAATCAAAATTGCGATTCCCCGTTTCTCCTTCGGTAGGTGACATTATAATTAATTCCCCTTGAGCATCCAATTCCAAGCGTAATTCTTGATTAACAGCCACAAGTTCTTCAAATTCTTCATCAGTTAATTTTAGCGATGGAGGTAACTGTAAGGTTAACGCGCTCATAATTTAAGTACTATCATGACAAGTTAAATGACAAGTTAAATCAGTACACAGTACACAGTTATCAGTAAACAGGCGTATGGTGGGGATTTAAACCCGCCACCAAAACGTTCCACGCTCTTGGTGAGGGACCGTTACCCAAGCTGAGAAAGCTGATAACTGATATAAGTGGGGTCACAACAAGTTCAGTTTATTCTTCATACGCACAACAGTTTAGCTAGCACTTGCTGGTTTAGAATTTAAATAATGCAAAAAACTCAAACTATATAAAAGTTCAGCCTTCAGCCATCCATGATACCAAAAAGAGCTGATTATTAAATTTGGAATTTTGAATCACTTATGACTGCTGACCTTGCCCAAACCCTAATCCGCGCCGTTGAAGAAGCAGACTCCTCTGCTCGTCTACTGGAAGCTGTCGAGCAATTATCTACTGCTCGTCTGGAAGCAGCTATTCCAACCCTAATTGCAGCATTGGGCTACAACAATCCAGGAGCAGCAGTTGCAGCTGTTGAGGGACTGATTCAGATCGGGAAGCCAGCGGTAAAGCCTTTAATGGAACTACTGGATGGCTACAATTATGGAGCCAGAGCTTGGGCTATTCGCGCTCTTGCTGGAATTGGTGATCCACGAGGATTGGAGATGTTGCTTGATGCGGCAAAAAATGACTTTGCTTTCAGCGTCCGGCGGGCAGCTGCTAGGGGACTTGGTACAATTGTTTGGGAGGAGTTACCGTCAGAGCAAATCCAACCCTCACAGACTCAGGCTTTAGAAGTTTTGCTGCAAGTGTCCCAAGACCCGGAATGGGTGGTGCGTTATGCGGCGGTGACTGGGTTGCAAAAATTGGCGATCGCCGTTGCTATCTCCAACACTGATTGGGCAATGCAAATCCTGACACATTTCGATAGCCAAGTTGCATCGGAAGATAATTTGGCAATCATAGCTCGGATTTGGCTGGCGCAGAAAGAAATTCAAGAGTATGTCGTCGAGGTACTGGATAAGCAAACTGCTGCAACGGTCAGCGCTTTCGACATCGATTGGCAAGGAACCCTTGAAAAGCTTTATGCTCGTAAGCGTCAGGAACAACCCCTACCAGAAGGTGATCCGCGCAAGTTTCGTGAGGTCGCAGCCGCTATTGCAAAGGCGAATGCTTAATGTCTAGAGTGAGAGATGACGACTCGCCGTCTGAGAACTTCCAACAGAGTTGTAAATTCCTCAGGAGGAGGCGCAGTGACTTCGATCAATTCTCCTGAGATAGGATGCTCTAACCTCAGTCGCCAAGCGTGGAGTGCTTGACCTGATAAATTTACACCAACGGAACGACCGGAACTATAAACAGGGTCACCAACAATAGGATGACCCATATGTGTACTGTGGACGCGAATTTGATGAGTGCGTCCGGTTTCGAGTTGGAAATGCATGAGTGTATAGTTACCCAAGCGTTCTCCTATTCGCCAATGAGTCACCGCAGATCTTCCACCTCGTTCTATGGAAACAACTGCCATTTTTTTGCGGTCAACTGGATGGCGACCGATGGGTAAGTCAATCGTACCACTTCCTGTTTTGGGTGTACCGTAAACAATACCAAGGTATTCTCGCTGTGCAGTCTTTGCTTTGAGTTGAGCTTGTAGATGTTGATGGGCTTGCTCTGTTTTGGCAATAGCGATCGCCCCTGTTGTATCCTTATCCAATCGATGGACAATTCCCGGACGTTGAACTCCCCCAATTCCTGGTAAATGAGGACAGTGAGCTAAAATAGCGTTGACTAAAGTACCGTCTTGATGACCTGGTGCAGGATGGACAACTAACCCAGCTGTTTTGTTGATGATCACTAGGGAGTCATCTTCATAAAGAATGTCAAGAGGGATATCTTCTGCTTGGAGTTCTAAAGGTTCTACTTTTGGTATTTCTATAGAAATGCGATCGCCTGCTTTGACAGCAGTTTTCTTTAATATGCAAACATTACCATTGAGTTGGACGTGACTTTGTTCAATCAGCTGCTGAATGCGCGAGCGAGATAAGTTTGGTAATTCTTGACAGAGGTAACGATCTAGGCGATCGCCGGAGGTGTTGGCGAAGCGATCGCCATTTTGTTTGACTTCTAGATAAAATTTGTTCACACTGAGTCTGGATTAATTCCTCGTTCTTGAAGTAAAGTACGCAGCGTTTGTAGTTCAGCTTCAGCTTGTTCTGCCCTAGCTTCAGCTTGTTCTGCCTTAGCTTCAGCTTGTTTTGCTCTAGCTTCAGCTTGTTCTTGTTCCTGAGCAAGTTCCACATAGCTAAGAAACCGCCCTCCATCAGGACGATAAATCTGAAGTTCGCCGTCTGACAATTCAAAGCGTATGCCTAGGCGGGGACTTACCCAACCTACCATTTGTTCAATCTCTGCTAATTCATCACCAGAGCGTAGCCAGCCAGTCAACTCACCTGTGTCTGGATCATACAAATAGTATTCTTCCACGCCATAGTGCTCATAAAACTTAAATTTAGCGATCATCTCTTTAGCGCTATTGTTGGGGGAAAGAATTTCAAACACCACTTGTGGAGGAATGTTATCTTCTCGCCACTGTAGATAAGAACCTCGCTCTCCTTTTGGTCTGCCAAAGGCAACCATAACATCAGGTGCTCTGCGAGTAAGGTTATTGCCCTCAACAGGATACCACAGTAAGTCCCCAGCAACGAATACATTGGGGTCATTGTCAAACAGCACATCCAAGTTTTTTTTAATAAGTACAATCAATTCAAATTGCTTTGTGTTATCTGCCATTGGTTGTCCGTCGCTTTCGGGATAGATAATATCTTTTTGACTGGAAGATGTCAGCTGAGTAACCATTACTGTGAGTCCTATTTTCGCAGGTAGTATTGTTAATTGTAACGAACGCGAGTGCGTGCGCCTTAGAGAAGGTTCAGATTCCCGACTTCTCTAATTCTCTAAGACATCAGGAATCTTGTGGTATACGAATGATGCGCGGATTGCTATCGCGAAATGACTGCACTCCAACCCAGAAAGTTCTTGTCATTAAACACAACGGTTGCAAAATTTATGCCTTTTACTACAAACTAGTTAACACTTATTCAGTGAAAATTTTCACTTCATCAACAAACTCTTTGATATAATGCAGTCTACAAGAAAACAGTCTCAATAACAATTTTATAGTCACAAAAAACACCGATAAATAGCAATTTTAACTACATCTTGACTTTTCTAAAAAATAAAATTTGTGACAACTTTACAAAAATATTTATGAGCAAAATAGAGGCAGAAAAGAAGACTGATAATTTGTGCCCGGAGGCGACGAATGGTAGCGCTCGCAGAGAACGTCCAAAAACGGCTAACTGTACAAACTGTTGAAATAGCTCCTAATACAACGGCGATTCGCTGTCTTGATTGGGATCGCGATCGCTTTGACATAGAATTCGGACTGCAAAACGGTACGACATACAACTCATATCTCATTAAGGGTGATAGGGTCGTTCTTGTTGACACCTCTCACACCAAGTTTCGTGACCTATATTTAAATACGCTCAAAAGTCTTATAAACCCGAAAGCGATTGATTACATTATTGTCAGCCACACAGAGCCAGACCACAGCGGCTTAGTTGAAGACGTTCTCCAGTTAGCTCCTAGAGCCACCGTCTTAGCGTCAAAAGTTGCACTTCAGTTTTTGGAAAATCTGGTACACGATCCTTTTTCTAAGCGAATTGTAAAAAGTGGCGATCGCGTAGATTTAGGTCAAGGACACGAGATAGAATTCGTGAGTGCGCCTAACCTACACTGGCCCGACACAATATTTAGCTTCGACCGCAAAACCCAAACCCTCTATACTTGCGATGCCTTTGGGATGCACTATTGCAGTGATGATACCTTTGACATCAACCTAGAGGCTATTGAACCTGACTTCAAATTTTACTACGACTGCTTGATGGGTCCTAACGCTCGTTCTCTACAGAATGCCATGAAGAAAATGGGCGACCTTGGAAAAATTAAAATTATTGCTAATGGACACGGACCCCTACTTTACCATCATCTTGATATTCTCAGGGAATGTTACCAGGTTTGGAGTCAAAGACAAGCCAAAGCAGAAACAATAGTCGCCTTATATTATGTCTCCGACTACGGACACAGTGAGCGCCTTGCGCACGCAATTTCTGAAGGTCTCCAAAAAACTGGGGTTGGCGTTGAAGTGATGGATCTGACAACAGCAGAGATCCAAGAAATCCAAGAACTCGCAGGTCGCGCAGCTGGCATCATTATTGGTATGCCCCCAAGCGCTAACGTTGCTGCTCATGCTGCTATTAGCTCACTACTCGCCGTTGTCAAGAAGCAAGTCATTGGATTATTTGAGTGCTACGGCGGGGATGATGAACCCATTGATCCACTTCGCCGAAAATTTCTCGAGCTTGGTATCAAGGAAGCCTTCCCAGCAATCCGCATTAAAGAAACTCCTCGCACAGCTACATACCAACTGTGTGAAGAAGCAGGTACGGACTTAGGACAATTGATCGTCCGCGAACGCAACATCAAGCAAATCAAATCTATCGATGCAAACTTAGAAAAAGCGCTGGGTCGGATTAGCAACGGATTGTATATTATCACAAGCAAAAAAGATAATGTCCAAGGTGCTATGCTTGCTTCCTGGGTCGCTCAAGCCAGCTTGCAACCTTTAGGATTTACAGTTGCTGTTGCTAAAGACCGTGCGATAGATTCTTTGATGCAAGTGGGTAATAAGTTCGTCCTTAACGTTTTGGAAGAAGGAAATTATCAAGAATTAAAGAAACACTTCCTCAAGCGTTTGCTTCCTGATGCAGATAGATTTGCTGGGGTCAAAACCCAAACAGCCAAAAACGGTTGTCCCATTCTCACAGACGCTCTAGCCTATATGGAATGCGAAGTTGTGAGCAGCATCGAATGCAGCGACCACTGGCTCTTATACTGCACTGTTCAAGACGGTCGAGTCTCCAAACCAGATGGACTCACAGCTGTTCGTCATCGCAAGGTAGGCACTTACTACTAATGGGAAGGGTAAGGGACAAGAGGACAAGGGGACAAGGGGACAAAAACTATAATTCTTTCCCCCATCCCCCCATCCTCCCATCCCCCCATCCCCTCCATCCCCCTATCTCAGAATCTCCCTCACTCGACAACTATGAGTAATCCCAATCCCCGCGACGTACAAGTTCTACCAATCGCTACAAACACGACAGTACTAAGGGCACGTAGTTGGACACGTCTACGATTTGAAATTGAATACGCACTCGCAAAAGGTACCACCTCCAATTGCTATTTAATAGAAGGTGATAAAACTGCAATTATTGACCCACCTCCGGAAACTTTCACACAAATTTTTCTTGATGCGCTACAGCAATCTCTTGACCTGAAACGGCTGGATTACGTCATTCTTGGTCACTTTAATCCCAACCGAGTCGCAACTCTTAAAGTTTTATTAGAACAAGCACCACAGTTGACCTTTGTTTGTTCCCTTCCCAGTGCTGCCAATTTGCGTGCGACTTTCCCTAATCATAAATTGAACATCATGGTGATGCGAGGGAAAGAAACTCTGGATTTAGGTAAGGGTCATGTTTTGCGCTGTCTCCCCATCCCTAGTCCTCGTTGGCCTGGAGGTCTTTGTACTTATGACCAGCAAACCCAGATACTGTACACTAATAAGCTATTCGGTGCTCATATCTGTGGTGAAGAGGTCTTTGATGAAGATTGGGATGTTTTAAAGGAAGACCAACGTTACTACTTTGATTGCTTGATGGCTCCTCATGCAACTCACGTACAAGCCGCTCTGGAGAAGATATCAGAACTGCAAGTGAGAATGTTTGGAACTCTTCACGGTTCCTTAGTACGCTACGGGTTGGTGGAACTGACCCAAGCTTATCAGCAATGGAGCCATTCTCAAACCGCTCGCGAGATTACTGTTGCTCTACTTTATGCCTCAGCATATGGAAATACAGCAACTTTAGCGCAGGCGATCGCCCTTGGTCTAACTAAAGGAGGAGTGGCTGTAGAATCTATCAACTGCGAGTTTGCTCAACCTGAAGAGATTCGTGCAGCTGTAGAAAAAGCTGAGGGCTTTATTATCGGTTCTCCTACCATTGGTGCTAACGCACCGACTCCCATTCACACTGGTTTGGGTATTGTGTTAGCAACTGGTGACAACAGTAAACTCGCTGGAGTGTTTGGTTCCTACGGATGGAGTGGCGAGGCTTTTGACTTAATTGAAGGCAAACTCCGTGATGCGGGATATCGGTTTGGGTTTGAGACAATGAAAGTTAAGTTTAAACCCTCAGATGTCCTTCTCAAAGAGTGTGAAGAAACAGGTACAGACTTTGCCCAAGCCTTGAGAAAAGCTAAAAAACTACGTCTGACTCAAGCCGCAGCAACTCCTGTTGAACAAGCTGTCGGTCGGATTGTGGGATCAGTTTGTGTTGTGACAGCAAAGCTTGGAGAAGTTTCTACTGGAATGATGGGGTCTTGGATTTCTCAAGCCACCTTTAATCCCCCAGGTATTACTATTGCTATTGCTAAAGAGCGGGCGGTTGAATCCCTGATGTATCCCGGTGGTAAGTTTGTTCTGAATATCTTACCTGAAGGTCATCAACAAGAATACATGAAACACTTCCGCAAATCTTTTGTACCTGGAGAAGACAGATTTGCAAGTTTTTCCACACAAGTTGCTGATAACGGCTGCATTATCCTCACTGATTCTTCAGCATATCTTGAATGTTCTGTCAATAAACGCTTGGAATGCGGTGACCATTGGGTTGTATATGCGACTGTTGATAACGGTAAATTACTGAAAATAGATGCTGTGACAGCTGTTCACCATCGCAAAGCGGGAAATCATTATTAAGCTTTAGAGGATGTTTGAAAAGTCCGTTAGGCAGTCAAAAAAGCCCTCAAGGCGTAAGCTGTAAATACTTAGATACAGCACCATTGAGAGCTATGAGTAAAGCATATATTTACCCCGCCATGCTCAGGATTATAGTGAGGCGATTGGCATAAAATTTGCCCCCTCATAACTTTTCAAACATCCTCTTACGACGATCGCATCTGCAAATCCCTTTTCTCCTTGATGATTGGATTTTCAAGGCAGGTCTCACAAACAAAGAATCAAAAACAAAAGCCTCCTCAATGTAGGGAGAGGAGGCTTTTGTGTAAAGAGATCCCTGGCACCGAGCTATTGTAGCAGGCAGCTACCCACCAACTATCGTCGCCGCTGCAGCGTTTCACACCTGAGTTCGGGATAGAATCAGAGTGGTTCCACCGCGCCATAGGCACCAGGAAAGACTAGAGGGACTGGGGGAGGGGGGACAAGGGGAGGCTTTTTCCCCTTGTCCCCTTGTCCCCTTCAGAAGCCCTGAAGACTGCACAGAAACGCGAGTACACCAAAGTTGTTGAAGTCAAGCTCTCGGTCTATTAGCACGGGTTGGCTGAGCACATTACTGCGCGTACACCTCCCGCCTATCAACAGGTGTTCTGCCTGTGACCTTACTGGCTTTGTGCCATCAGAGCACTCATCTTGAGGTGGGCTTCCCACTTAGATGCTTTCAGCGGTTATCCGCTCCGCACATAGCTACCCAGCGTCTACCGTTGGCACGATAACTGGTACACCAGCGGTGCGTCCCTCCCGGTCCTCTCGTACTAAGGAGGGCTCCTCTCAATACTCTTACGCCTGCACCGGATATGGACCGAACTGTCTCACGACGTTCTGAACCCAGCTCACGTACCGCTTTAATGGGCGAACAGCCCAACCCTTGGGACGTACTTCCGCCCCAGGTTGCGATGAGCCGACATCG
>JAAUSC010000188.1 GCA_012031965.1 Scytonema sp. RU_4_4 | reverse complement strand
CCCTGCAGGCGGGTTTCCCGCCGTAGGGGACTGTGTTAGCGCAGCGTGACCGGAGGTCATCCCCGGAGGGAGCCAGTACTGCAGTCCTTGTTTCCCTCACGCTTGTTCTGGCGTTGGGGTTTCCCCCCTGCCCCTTCGCCCCTTATCCCCAGAGGGGACCCCATCCAACCCCACTCCGTGGGGACCCCAAAGCCCCCCGACGGTGCGACCTGGCGTGGCGCAGAGTAAGAGATAAAAGAGTTTGATGCTTTTTATCAAAACTTGAAATTATGCAAGTTAGATGTGTTTTAGCTTATCTCGTGTACCCGTCTTGGAAGATAGATCAATAAAACAAGGGAAGCGAGCAAGGGGAGCCGCTACGCTAAGGCTGACTCTGGCGCTTACTATGCGTCGGCTTGTACCCTTTTTACCGTTTAACCCAACTGACTACTGTTAGCGTAGCGGGGCGTAGCCCGTTCTGTGTTCTGTGTTCTTTCCTCGGTCAATTAGTTTATGTACAAAAAATGACAAAAACAGATTTTTCACATTGTCTTTATCTTTTTTTCTTGATTAGTTTTTATATTTCCTATTTGAATTGTGATAGTCTTACAAACTTGGGTGGTAAAACAGCTAAAAATCATGGGTACTCTTAAATCTATATCTCCCTTCAACTAGGGTTCAATTAGGGTTATACAGAGCTAAAAAGTATCCAGAAGTTAAACACAAAAACCGTTTCATACCCCATACCTAAGAGTTGACAAAAAGAAAATTTGCCAGGTGCAACACCACAATCCACAACATACATCTTTAAGAAGGTTCAAGAAGAAAATTTGATGGATAATCAAGAGTTTCATAAGGAAACTGTCGTTTGCGGCTGGTGTGACTACAATGACAATCCTCTTGGGGCTACACGCTGTCGAAAGTGTGGCAAATCTCTGACTGCTTCTGTATCTGCTCGCTACAGGATTGCTAAATCTACGCAGCTCATAGGTAGTATTAATCTACTAGCCACAGCGTTCCTGTTTTTAGGTGTGGGAGGTTACTTTTTCTGGCAGTCCAAAATCCCAACAACCACTGACAATCCTGACAGTTTCTCCGCAATTAGTCTCAGTAATTCCTCTGACATCCAACTTTACAATTCTATCAAAGAAGTTCCGAATGTACCAGAAGGAACTTTCAACTACGGTGGTGCTGTCCTTTTTGCATCTATAACTGCTAGTGGCGCACATAAGGCTATGACAGAGGCTCACCCAAATTTTCGCCTACTCTACACTGAACCTACAACAGGTAAACCTGGTAACAGTAGGAGTGTGACTATGTTCCTCAATGGAGAAATAAGCTTTGCTCAGATTGCTCTACCTTTGACAGATGCTGAATACAGCAAGGCAAAAGAGCGTGGCTTTACCTTGGAGCAGGTACCTGTGGCGATCGATGGGATTGTTGTCTTTACCCATCCAGATTTATCTATTCCTGGACTTTCAGTAGATCAACTTCAGGATATTTATAAGGGCAAAATTACCAACTGGAAACAGGTGGGAGGTCCAGATCTTGCAATTATACCTTTCGCCAGACCAAAGGTTGCGACTTTATTGCATGTGCTTCTTGGTCCAGAAGTGAATAAAGTCAGTCCAAAGGTGCAGTACATTCGCGATTACACTGAGGCTATTCGTAAGGTTGCTTCAACTCCCGGAGCTATTTCCTTTGGAGGAAGTGGACCACTTGTTGGTCAAAAATCAGTCCGCTTCATTCCTCTTGCGAAAGCCAACACCAAAGAGTATGTGCAACCCTTTATAGAAGATAGCAAGCGGCTCAACGCGACAGCATTCCGTAATGGTAATTACCCGATGATTCGACGTCTATTTATTGCGATTCGCCGGGATGGCAAAATTGATGAACAGGTAGGAGTTGCCTACACGAACATGTTACTTTCTAAAGAAGGTCAACAATTTGTTGAGAAGTCGGGTTTTCTCCCCCTTCGCTGAGGTCATTCACAATTCTTTAATTGCAGTAGTCTTGTCAACTCATAAAACCAAAAGATGCCGACTTGGGACCCTAACCTTTACTTGCAATTTGCTAACGAACGTACGCAGCCGTCGTTAGATTTGATGACACGCATTGCAGTTTCTTGTCCACAGAAGATTCTTGATGTAGGATGTGGACCTGGCAACAGCACAGAGATGCTTCGCCGACAATGGTCCGAAGCGGACATCATTGGACTTGATCACTCAAGTGAGATGATTAGCGCTGCATCGAAAGCTTATCCGAAAGAAAAATGGATTTTGGCAGACATTGTCACATGGACGGCTGACACTCCATTTGACATTGTTTTTTCGAGTTCTACCTTGCAATGGGTGCCTAATCATGCTACCGTATTCCCGCACCTTTTAAACCAGGTTGCTCCTCATGGAGTTTTCGCAGTGCAAATGCCCATGCATTTTAAGTTGTCTGTTTTCCAACTCATGCTTGAGATTGCAGATGATTCTAGGTGGCAAAGTCGGATGTATAAGGCGAAAAACGCATTAATCATTGAAAAGCCATCTTTTTATTACAATATACTGCAACCTCTTGCTTCACGAATCGACCTTTGGGAGACGGAGTATTATCACGTCATGGACTCTCATGAGTCCATTATGCAATGGATAAGCGGCGCTCCTTTGCGTCCCTTTCTCGAAGCGTTGGAAGATGAGGAGCAAAAGCTTCGATTTCAAGAAAAACTGCGTGCTGGTATAGCACGAGCATATCCCCAACAAAAAGACGGTCGTGTATTGTTTCCTTTTCGTCGGCTTTTCATCGTTGCTTACCGTAACGACTAGCAGCTATAAAGATAGACTCGCAAGATTCGGAATCGAACTTATCGACTAAATCTGCCAGCAAAACAATTGTAAACTCGTGGTTCTCAACCGCGTTGATTTGTCTCCAGAAAGAGAATTCGTTGAAGACATCCTGGCAATTATCCACGTCTTTAGCTCAACGTTCTACGGACTCAGAAAGTATAAACAAAAAATCAAAGAAGATCCGGATTTACTAATAGTTATTATTATTTCCTATTTCTTCTGATGCAGAACTGTGTGGACGTCCAGGGAGCAGTTTCCTGGAAGTTTGCAGGTTTTCATTAGAAATTGCTTTGAGTTTTGATGTAAATGACTCTGAAAGAGCGCTTGTTTCCGGAGTAAATTGCTCAATGGGGGGATTATTGGTAGCTACTGGGAGAAAATTATCGTTATCGTTATCCTTTTGGTTTGGATATTGAGAGCTAGGGGTTCCTATAGAGAAGCTTTTCGCCTCTAGAGGTTCCCGTCGTAAGGGTGGCTGTGCGTTGCCAAGAGTTGTTGGAGCGGCGGCTTCTGCTGCTCCAAACTTCGGAGGATTCCCTCGAGTGTGTAAACTGCCGTTCCGTTGAGATGACTGGTGTTGAGATTGGAGGGAGATGGAGTGATAGGATGAGTTCCCTGTATCCCCGTCTTCCCATATCTTCTTGCCCTCACCTGCTATTGTCTCTACAGAAGGTGAGGACATTTTGGGAAGTGCGGTTAGGCTTTGTGGAAATTTGCTGCAAATCAAGCGTTCAAATTCCATGTTAAAATGGAAGATGGCCTGTCCGCGTCGCTGCCAACACGTTAAAATTTGTTGCACCGAAATAGCTTTGTAGCGACCTTGATAGAGTGCTTCAATGACTGCCAAGTGCAACCAGTTGCCTGGATATTGCTTTTGCCAAAGGTTTACAAGCTCACTAGCACTATAGCCACCGAGGTCAAAACTATAATGAATTAGTAGGGCGATCGCCAAGTCAGCAGAGGTGTCCAAATTTGGTGTGAACATCTGGTCCTCCACTTCCGGCAAGCACACATCTTGCTCCCATCCCATACAGCCTATCTTATTTTTATCTATAATTTTTTTGCTAAGTGCTTCCAAGTATAGAGGCGAAATGCTTGTCATTTTACTTTTCAAATGAAGAATGAGAAAAGATATAGGGCGAACTAATACTGGGAGTTTGCCTAACAGCTACCAATGCCTGATAAACCATAGCAGTCGCTTCCCCCCGTGTCGCCTCTCGATTGAGCTGGAGTTGCTTTGGATCGGGATAATTCACGACAATTTTGTTTTGTGTGGCGGTGGCGACTGCAGTACGGGCATAGTTAGGGATTGTGTTGCGATCGCTATAGCCAAGTAAGGTATCATTATCAGCTGCTTTCAGGGCTAGTCCATTCACCAGAGAGACGATAACCTGTAATCGAAGAACATTTTGCTGAGGGCGGAAGCTACCATCGCGAAATCCACCAACAAAGCCGCCCTGTGCTGCAATTTTGATGGCGTTATAAGCCCAAAAATCCCTTGGTACGTCTGTAAAATCAGGTGCAGGGTGTTTGGGAGTCGCTTTGAAGCAAACCGCAACTAAAGCCGCATACTGGGCACGAGTGATTGGTTGATCTGGCTCAAAGGTCTCATGAGCAAAACCATGAGTCAAACCCATGCTCACCAATGCCTGGATAAATGGTGCTGCCCAATGTGTTACAAAGTCAGCGTACGAGGGAATCTCGACATTGGAATTGACAATGTAGGGAGAAGCAATTGGCTTTTCTTTCCCACTTACGACTAATGCCTGATAGATGAAAGCTGCTACCTCAGCACGAGTGATGTCTCTGAGTGGTTCCAATTGTTCGATTTGAGGATAGCTCACTACGAGTAAATTCTGAGTCGCAACTGCTACAGTATTTGTGGCTGAACTCGGAATTTGGGCACGATCGCGGAACACACTTAAAATATTTGGATTGCCCCCACTCAGTTTTAGTCCATTCACCAGAGAGACTATTGCCTGAATCCTGGTTAAATTTTGCATTGGTTGAAATGTCCCATCCGGAAATGCACTGATAAACTCCATACTAGCAGCACGTTCAATAGCTGGTTTTGCCCAGAAACCTGGTTTGACATCCGTGAATTTGCGAGTTCGATTGGTAGAAAGTAACTGAAAGCTCTTAGCAATCACATCAGCATACTGAGCGCGAGTAATAGGGATCTCTGGTCGAAAAGTGCCATCAGGAAAGCCGCTCATCAGATCTCTGTTATACAAGACTTCCGCAAAAGCCGCTGCCCAATGCCCAACCATATCAGAAAAACTTGTGTTCACTAATACTTCTTTGGAAGTATCCTCTGTTGCACCAATAAACTCTATCATTCCCTTTATTTGAGCAGGGTTCAACTGATTACCTACAGAAATCAAATGAACAGAGGTGGTATTTTGAATATCAAATTGCCCGTTATGATGAAAAATGTTACCAGCAGGCTCTGGAGGACTGCCGAGGTCGGGAGCGGCATTACCGTTAACCAATAATCCAGCTTGAAGATTGTTTTCGATGAGATTATTCCGCAGGATAGGACGGGCATCTCGCGAAAGAGCGATCGCATTTCTATTTTCTACAAGCGTGTTATTTGCAACTATCGGAGTAGCAAAATCACTGATAGCTATCCCCAAAGCATTTTTTTGCAAAACATTCCCTAGCACTTCCCCTTTGCTACTCCCTGCCATAACCAACCCACCGACACCATTTTGCACAAATACGTTGTCTTGAATGAGTGGTTTAGCAGTACCGCTGACAAACACAGCTTCTCGACCGCATTTGAGAAAAGTGTTGTTAGCCAGAGTTGGGGAAGTGGATTCAATCCAGACACCAGTACCTTTTTCTGTGGGATTTGTGAGAGTGATGCCCATCAGGTGAGCATCATTGAGTAATACCAGTGTCGTATTTTGTACACCAAAACTTTCGCTCTTGTACTTCCCACTTCCCGAAATCACAATGTCTTGACCTTTAGTTGCTTCATGACCCACCACAAGCACACCTACTGGAATGATCAGTGGAAAGACCTCACCACTAGCAGTACTGTAAGTTCCAGGAGCAAGCTGAATCATCTTAGGTGTCGTGGTTACCTTAAGGGCACGGGTAATGGTTTTATAGGGGTTTAACCGTGTTCCAGCATTGGCATCATTGCCAATCGCAGAGTTGACATAAATAGTGAGTGTAGCAACGACGGTAGAGTTGACCATTTAGTTATTAGTAGACAAATTTGAATAATGACAATAATAAATAACTGCTGCTGCCTTTAGACAAGAACGTTCCTGTACTGGGAAATACTGTTGAATAGGAGGTGCGATACAATCAAGATACTATGCCGACCATTGACATCTATTACGACACAATTAAAAATACTTTCATCAAAGACGACTGGACAATCACCCATGATCCATTGGGAATTCGTCTAGCGCGTGGTAGAAACCTGTTTGTCGATTTGGGTGCAGAACGTTTACTTCCAGCCGAACGCAGTTCCAGTTATCTTAAAGAAGTTGCTGGAAAAGTATTAAGTTCTTATGTTGAAAAGATCCTTTTACGTCCAATTTTCAATGCGTAAACCCGAAATTTGTCCGAAATCAGATAAATTTCGAGTTAACAGGACGGCTTGATTCACCAACGCAACCGACGCAATTTTCAAATCCATTGTGCCAAGCCTTGGATATGACTTCCTGAGACGTTGAAATTCTTGGGCTGCTGGCACATCAAATTCGAGGATCGAAATTGCGCAATAATTAACTAATTGCCGCTTTAGCTGTCTGTAAGCTTCAACTTGCTTATCTACCGTCTGAGCTTTTGCCACATAGCTTAACCACCCCCGCATTTGCTCTTCGTAACTAATGATGCTTGCAGCTACTTGAGTGGGATCGACACCTGCCAATCTCTGAAGAAGACGTTGTGCTTGTGTTCCTCCGCGATCTAATACACTGAGATGATCAGTATCGAGAATGTACATCTAATCATCGGATAGCTCTATGGAATTTGAGCGCAGAGACTCACGATACTCACGCCCTAGCCGCATCGCCTCATCATAAGCTGAGTTGTTGGCAAACGTTCCGGCAATCTTCTCCCACCAAGGTGTCACAGATGTCTCACTCTCTACTTTGCGTTTGAGGCGTGCAACTTCAGCCTCTAAAAGAGCTACTCGTTCTTCTAATTGTTCTGGCATTGTTGACATGACTCACCCAAACGAATCCTTCTTGTTCTCTAATTCATTCTAGAATTTTCTCACCCCAAAAGCGCAGTGTCTCCCCAGTACTCAACGCTCAGAACTGTTTTGTTGCTTTATCATGGTTTGATAAATTATCACTAACACTTCAACAAAGCGGATGATTTCAGTTGAGCACCTGAGTAAAATATATGGCTCTACCCCAGCAATTACTGATGTCACGTTCAACGTAGAACCAGGAGAGATTTTGGGGTTTTTAGGACCAAATGGCGCTGGTAAAACGACAACTATGCGGATTTTAGCTGGTTATTTACCAGCAACAAGTGGAACAGCGAGGATTGCTAACTTCGATGTCCATGAAAATTCTCTGTTGGTGCGTCAACGCATTGGTTACCTACCAGAGACGCCGCCGTTGTATCCAGAGATGACGGTAGAGGGATTTTTGTATTTTGTGGCGCGGATTAAAGGAGTCAGGGCGGGCGATCGCGCAACGAAAGTAGCAGCAGCAATAGAACGCTGCAATTTACAAGACAAACGTCAGGTCATTATTCGCAAACTTTCTAAAGGATATCGTCAGAGAGTGGGCATAGCTCAAGCTATTGTCCATGATCCGCCAGCCATCATTTTGGATGAACCCACAGTAGGACTCGATCCCCGGCAAATCATTGAGGTACGAAATTTAATTAAAAGCCTTGCAGGAAGCCACACAATCATTATTTCCACCCACATTTTGCCAGAGGTGAGCATGACCTGTAGCCGCGTGGCAATCATCAATCGTGGCAGAATTGTAGCAACAGACACGCCAGAAAACCTCCTAAACCAGTTGACAAAAGGTTCAGGATATGAAATAGAGATTGAAGGAGAAGCGGCTCTTGCCAAACAAGTCCTGCAAAATGTGTCAGGAGTGAGTTTAGTCGAATCAATTCCTGCGGTGGGAGTACACAATCATAGTTCCTTCAAAGAAAACCGAACTCACCTGCGAGTGATATCACAACCAGGAACTGAACCAGGAAAAGATATTGCAGCGGCGTTGATGCGAACAGGATTCGGTTTACAAGAAATGCGGCGTGTGAGCGCTACCCTGGAAGATGTCTTTTTGCAACTGACAACAACAGAAGAAAAAAATTTGGAGACTGAGACAGAAATCGCAAAAGCCAACGAAGGAGAAGCAGCTTAAATGGGTGTCGTACTGGGTAATATTATTGCCATTTATCGCCGAGAGTTACAGAGCTATTTTGTATCACCTTTGGCATATGCAATTGCTGGTGTTTTTTGGCTTCTATCTGGGTTATTCTTCGTGCTTATTTTGATGGGACCAGAAGGCATCCTGCAAACAGTAGCTGCATTCGATTTACAAGCACAACAATTTCCAGTTCCACCAATCGATGTTCCTTACGAATTTGTCAGAGCATTTTTGGATCGGATTGGGTGGTTGTTGTTATTTATATTGCCAGTTCTTTCTATGGGACTTTATGCCGAGGAACGCAAGCGCGGTACTTTAGAACTTTTAGCCACATCACCAGTAACAAACTGGGCAGTAGCAGTCGGTAAATTATTAGGAGTCTTGACATTTTTTACAACAATCATGATGCCTCTGCTGGCATTAGAAACCGTTGCATTGAGTGCGTCAAACCCACCAATGACGCCAGCCATCCCTTTGCTAGGACATTTGGCACTCATCTTACTAGCAGCAGCAATTTTATCTTTGGGAATGTTCATTTCTTCTTTGACAGATAGTACAATTTTGTCTGCTGTCCTCACATTTGCATTAATTTTATTACTGTTGTTCCTTGATTTAATTGCCAAAAATATTGGTGGTTTTGTAGGAGAAGCACTAGGACATCTCTCATTGCTGAAACACTACAACACCTTAGTACAAGGAATTTTCGATACTAGCAGCCTGATTTTATTTGCTAGTTACATCATTTTAGGCATCTTTCTCACTGCTCAATCAATTGATGCATTGCGTTTTCAGCGTTCATAGATATTTCTTGTCAGTTATTAAACTTCTTGCAGAAATCTGTATTGAGAATTGACAACCACGAGATACACACAGATAAATGATCTGTATTTATCTGCGTGCATCTCTTGTCCATCAGCGGTTCAAAATAGCTTTAAACTAGATTTTTGCAAGAAGTATAATAACTCGTGACTCATCACTAAAAAAAATGAAAATAATCGCGCAAAAGAAACCTTGGAAATTATTGTTTTGGTTTGGTCCATTCCTTATTGCGACAGGCTTAACAATTGGATTGGTATCAGATAAGTGGGGACCAATCCCATTAGCATTGATAATTTTGGGAACTGTCATCATTGGGTGGTGGTTAGTCTGGCAAAACAAGCAGAACAACTGGTGGGGACAACGTTCCACCCAAGCTAGTACTAATGCCTTAGTTGCGACTTTGGCAGTTTTAGTGATTTTAGGATTAATTAATTTCTTAGGAACTCGCTACCATACACGAGTTGACTTCACAGAAACTAAATTGTTTACCCTTGCTCCCCAGTCACGAAAGCTGGTAAGCTCCTTACAACTACCAACAAAAATATGGGTGTTTGATGTCAATCAAGACCCCGTAGACCGGGACTTACTAGAAAATTATCGTCAGCAAAACTCAAAGTTTAATTTTGAGTACGTAGATCCACAAGCAAGACCAGGACTGTCACGTAAGTTTGGTGTTAAAGACTATGGAGAGGTTTACTTGGAATCTGGCGATAGACGGCAATTAGTTCAGGTCGTTGGTCCGCAAGAACGTCTATCAGAAGTAAAATTAACAAATCGCCTACAACAAATTACCGCTGTTAGCTCCGCTAAAGTGTACTTCCTTCAAGGTCACGGTGAACACCAACTTTCGGCTGGTGAGGAAGGAACAATATCTCAAGCAGTTAAAGCATTAAATGACAAAGGTTACACCACTTCCGCCTTGAATCTGGCAGAAAAGTCTAGTGTTCCTCAAGATGCGACTGTTGTGGTAGTTGCAGGTGCAAAGCGATCGCTATTTGAAAGCGAAGTCAAAGCACTACAGGACTACCTTAATCAAGGTGGAAATTTACTGCTGATGATTGATCCGAATACAGATCCCAAACTTGAAAGCTTACTTGCCCAGTGGGGTGTAAAGTTAGATAATCGTTTGGCGGTCGATGTTTCTGGAAGCGTTGAGCTTGGTCCTGCAGCACCTTTAGTGACGCAATACGGAAAACACCCAATTACCAAAGATTTTGGCAATGGTATCTCTTTTTATCCGTTAGCACGACCAATTGACACAACTCCAATAGCTGGTATTCAAGCGACTCCCTTGTTGCTTACCAAACCCTATCCTAATAGCTGGGCAGAAAGTGACCAGCAGAGCGAAAACTTGCAGTTTAATCCCGAGAGCGATCGCAAAGGTCCACTGACGTTAGGCGTAGCATTAACAAGGAAACCATCAGCTCAACCTGAAATCAAATCTAACTCTACCCCCACACCCACAGCAGCTGCAACACCTCAAACCCCAGCGAGCCCCACTCCCAACGCCAAGCCCACTGCTACACCCACAGCAGCGACAACACCTCAAACGCCAGCTAGCCCCACTCCTTCCGCCGAGTCACGAATGGTCGTATTAGGAAATTCAGATTTTGCCATCAATGGGTTGTTTGATAAGCAACTGAATGGAGATGTGTTCCTCAACTCAGTCACTTGGCTGACTCAGGAGGATCAACAACCCCTTTCAATTAGCCCAAAAGAAGCGAAAAACCGTCGCATCAATCTAACAGCAGCACAGGGCTTTCTTTTAGAGTTGTCATCTCTGGTGATTTTACCCGTGATAGGGTTGGTAGCAGCGGCTATTCTCTGGTGGATACGACGGTAAAAGCGAGTCGTTAGTCATTTATTTTTACTAATGACGAATTATATCGTTTCCGGTTGAATCTGAATCATTAAAAAACCGCAGAGGCGCAGAGAACGCAGAGGGAGAGGAAGGAGAAATAATTCCGGTACTAACGGATTTGATATAACTGATAACTGATAACTGATAACTGATAACTGATAACTGATAACTGATAACTAATGACCAATGAAATTACAGCGAACGACTTTAATTTTGATACTACTAGCGCTTGGTTTAGGCGGTTTTGTTTACTTCCATGAAATTAAGCGTGCGCCTCAGCAAGAGGAGATAAAGCAGAAGGAGCAAATTTTCACCTTTAAAGAGGATGACGTGCAGTCTTTGACAGTCAAAACTCAAAATTTGACTTTAAATCTGGAACGTAATGACAAGTCTGATGAACCCAAGTGGTTAATGAAATCTCCTGAAGTCGCCCCAGCAAGTAATGCCATTGTAGGTTATTTAATAAATTTGCTAGTGGAAGGAAAGAGTGAACGTATTGTATCCATCTCAGCGAATCAGCTTGCAGAATTCGGCTTAGATCAGCCTCAAGCAACTATCGATGTCAAACTGAAGAATCAGAAAACACATCAGTTGATTTTGGGTAAACCTGACTTTAACCGTCGTTTCCTGTATGCTCAAGCTGACCCTGCTGTAAAAACAGGTGGAAATACTGGTGTGCTATTGGTATCTACAGATTTTGAAAATGCGGTCAATCGAGAACTGTCAGAGTGGAAACAACCTGTAGATGATTTAAAAAAGCCTACTCCCAAGACTGATAAATCTATAGATGATTTGAAAAAGCCTACTCCCAATACTGATAAACCGACTCCAGCAAAAAGCCGATAGAAGCTTTTTTAACGTGAGGTGATGGTACTATCAGTTTTAAAACTCTTACTCCTCATGAGGACCAACTCTTGGTACATTTATCAGTAAATCGATGATTTCTTTATGCTTTTTATGGAACTTCAGTAATTCCAAGTAAGCAAAAGGAACAACTATTGGCCACAAGATAGTAGCTATAACCAAAATGATAGTAGAATGTAAGCGCTGCTTTGAATTCATGTCTTCATCTGCTAGGAAAAATACTATCCATTCATTAAAGATACAGTAAGCCATTACCAAATAAACTATAATTAGTATATGAGTAAACAGTATTTGTACCATAGTATTTTTACAGTAAAAAAGAGTGATAAAATATAACTAAACACATCAAGATAATTGCCTCATGTTTGTCACAAAATCCAGGTATATATACAAATTTTATTGGAATTTTCCTAATAATATGTGTCTTATATTATATTTGCTTGTTTTCATAAATGTCTGAGTGAAAGTACGACTCAACTTCATTCTAGACAAAATAAAATTGTGGATGATTTTTGCTCTCTTTATCAGATTAAGACTTAGCTAAATGACTAGTCTGCTTAACTCTTGGCTTGGTTGTAGTGGTAAAGTAAACCAAAAAGTAGCCCCTGCTCCTAGATCACTCTTCACACCAATTTCCCCACCGTGTGCTGTAATAATTTGCCGACACAGATACAATCCCAATCCTAAACTCAAAGAATTGCGGACATTGCTACCCCGAAAGTAAAGGTCAAATAGATGCTCGCTCTGTTGCTGATTCATACCAACACCATTATCAGCAACAGTGCAACGCATCTTATCACCCTCAACAGTTGCATCCAGGATGATACTCAATCCAGGGGGATTATGTTTCACAGCATTGACAATTAAGTTAGAATACACTCGCCACAGTTGTGTGGGATCGGCATTGATTGAGGGTAAATCTGCCGAAACTAAATTTGTCAAAAGAGCTTGATTTTCTTTGAGCATTGGCTCTAAATCTGCAATCGCAGCTTCCACCACCTTGTACAATTGCACAGTTTGGCGTTGCGAGACAATACCTTGCACTTCGCTAACATGAGCTTCCATCAATGAGTTAATCAAGTTCAGTTGGCGATCGCTACTTTGCACCATCCGCTCTAAAATCGACCGAGGAAGTAATATTTTGTCTTCTGGGCGAGACAGCAAATTCTTCAGCACCATCAAAGTTCCCAGCACTGGGTTGCGTAAATCATGGGAAACCGCATGGAAAAAGACTCGCAGTGCTTCTTCAGTGCGCTTGCGTTGACTGATATCTAAAATCACTCCCACCAAACCACCAAGCGTTTCATCCGCCTTGGAAAAAGTTGCTTTATAAAATATCACATCATGCTTAGTGCCATCCTTATAAATGACAGAGCCTTCATAAATTTGAACTCCCCGTTGCTCAAGCAACTCTCTATCCGCTTGATGGTATTTGTCAGCTAAATCTTTTGGTGCAATTTCATACACTGTATTGCCGATAATCTGCTCTTGACTCAAACCCAGGTCTTCTTCAAAAGCCTTGTTACAGCCAACATATACACCTTCGGTATTCTGATAAAAAACAGGAGTTGGTATTGTATTAATGAGTACTTTAAAAAAAATTAATTGTTCCTGTAGCGCTTCTTCTACCTGTTTGCGCTTAGTAATATCTTCAATCAGTCCTTCATAGTAAAGAAGTTTTCCGCTTTCATCACGCACGGCGTATGCTTTTTCTGAAATCCAGACAATACTACCGTCCTTACGATATATCTGAGATTCAAATTCAGACACACTCCCATACTCTTCAATTAAGCGCATGAACTCTGTGCGACGATTGGGATCAACATACAGTTGATGTTCAATATCAGTGAAGTTTGCTGTGACTTCTTCTGGAAAAGAGTATCCATAAATACGTGCTAATGCAGGATTTGCCGTAATGTAACGTCCATCTGGTGTACTTTGGAAAATCCCTTCTACTGCGTTTTCAAAAATGCTGCGGTATTTTTCTTTCTGTAGCCCCTAGTTTTTGATATGCTGCTTCTAGTTCTTTAC
>JAAUSC010000029.1 GCA_012031965.1 Scytonema sp. RU_4_4 | reverse complement strand
TTTAACCTCACCCTCGCTTTTAGCTGCGCTAAATCTTTCCCTCTCCTTATTAAGGAGAGGGATGCCCGATAGGGCAGGGTGAGGTAACCTGAATCAGTGAACAGTGAACAGTTATCAGATAACGGGAGCACTTTTCACTGTTCATAAGATGGTGCGAGCAAGCAAATTGATTTGTGGAATAAAAGAAAAGTTATTCCGCCTTAAAATCCCCGCTCATTCATTCATGGGGATTAACTGGTAACTGATAACTGATGACTGATAACTGTTAAGACTGTACGATAACGAAGTCAGAAGCGCTATACTCAGCAATCTCCCTATATTTCCGTAATCGCGGGTAAGGCGATTGAAGCATCTTATATATATATATAGATATAAAACACCCGCGCCTACCCATGAACGAACAGCGCCAGCAAGCTTATCTCGACTTGATTGAAAGACTGCTGAATTGTCCGAGTGGAGAAGAACCAGAGATTTTACAGGCGAACCTTGATTTACTTGATGCTGAATTCTTGCTCATGCTGGAAGCTGTGGCGGAGATGAAAGTACAGCAGGGGAATGAAAATACTGCAAATTTGTTGAGAAATCTGGCAAATCGGTTGAGGGAAGCGTTGAATTTACCGTCACCAACTGCTGGGAACATTTCAGAAGAGGAGTTACAAGCGCATCTGCAATTCTTGGGGAAGGTACTGCAAGCAACAGCAGAAAGCAATGGTGACGCGCAGGTAGTTTACCCGTTGCTGGCAAACAACACACAATATCTCAATCTGAATTTAGCAGAACTCTTGCGGCTTTGGGCGACAAATAAGCTGGCGGAAGTTGAGACAGATGTCGCACAATTCTTCGCCGCAGTGATTGTTGAGTTTAGTAATCTCATTCAGCAATTCCCCTTGGGTGACAAAGCCAGCAACATGGAAATTGCGATTGCTGGTTATGAAGTCGTGTTAACCGTATTCACCCGCGACGCCTTCCCCCAAGATTGGGCGAGTACGCAAAATAATCTGGGGAATGCTTACTCTGACAGAATATTGGGGGAGAAAGCACAGAATTTAGAAATGGCGATCGCATCTTTCTCTGCTGCTTTGTCTGTATTAACCCGCGACGCCTTCCCGCAAAATCATGCTGACACATTATTCAACCTGGGTATTACTTACCAAGATGCACAACGGTTCACTGATGCTTACACAACTTTTAAATCTGCTATTGAAACAGCGGAGTTGTTGCGAGGGGAAATTGTTTCTGGTGAGGAAAGCAAACGCAAGCAAGCAGAAGAATGGAATGCACTTTATCGCTGCATGGTAGAAGTTTGTCTGGAGTTGAAAAAATCTACCGAAGCAATTGAATATATTGAGCGTAGCAAAACCCGTAACTTGGTGGAACTGTTGTTTAGCCCTGAGTTGTACTCCAAACTCGCCATACCTGAAGAATTCAAAAATCAACTCCAACAGCTACAGCAAGACATCGAAAAAGAAAAGCACCGTATAGAACAAGCAGAAAAATCTAATCCCCATGATATTGTCAATCGCCACCAGTTGAATCAGTTGCGTCAAAAGGGAGAACAACTGATCACAAGAATTATCGGCTTGAATCCCATCCGCTATGACGAAATTTACAACCTGTTAGACAGGGAAACTGCCATTATTCAGTTCTATATCTTTGGCAATTGTTTTCGCGCTTTCATCATCACCCGCCACAAGGAACAACCAGAAATTTGGCAGTCCGAACCTCAAGACTTAGAAAAGTTGTGGGATTGGATAGTTGAATATCTCCAGCTTTACTATGGCGACAAAAAGCACTGGCGATTTTCCCTCAATGATCAACTGAGCAAACTCGCTGAGATTTTACATATACAAGAAATTCTTTCTCTTGTCTCACCTCAATGCAAGAAAGTTATTTTAATTCCCAATCTTTACCTGCACCTACTCCCTCTCCATGCTTTACCGTTATCATCAGAGGAATATCTCATAGACAAATTCCCCAATGGCGTCAGTTATGCACCGAGTTGTCAACTTTGGCGCGTGACTCAAAACAAAGCCAAGACATCATCTCATACTAAATTACCTCACCCCGCCCTGACGGGCACCCCTCTCCTTAGTAAGGAGAGGGGCGGGGGTGAGGTTTTGAATACAACTGGGTATGACTCACCATTTCGTCACCTATTCGCCATTCAAAACCCCACAAAGGATTTAGACTTCACCGATATCGAAGTCGAGACAATTGCTGCTGCATTTCACCCACGCCACATCCTGAAAAAGAATGAAGCAACAGCAGCTGCTTTAGCAGAACCACCAACCGCCGAAAATTTCCGCAATGCAAACTGGCTGCATTTTTCTTGTCACGGCTACTTCAATTTTGACTCACCAGAAAAATCAGCTTTACAGTTAGCCGCTTCTGAAATTTCTCGGAGACGAGAAGATGCAGAAACCTCCCGCTATTTGCGAATCTCTCGTGATACAGAAATTGACTTAGAAAATTGTCTCACTCTAAAAGATATCTTCCAATTAAGTTTACCAAACTGTCGTCTTGTCACTCTTTCCGCTTGCGAAACTGGCTTAGTTGACGGTTTGAATATCAGCGATGAATATATTGGTTTACCCAGTGGGTTTATCTGCGCCGGTGCTGCTAGTATCGTCAGTGCTTTATGGGCTGTGGATGACTTTTCCACTGCTTTGTTAATGATTAAATTTTATGAAAACCTGCAAACTGTAACTCAAAATGTGCCATTTGCTCTTAACTCTGCCCAGCAGTGGTTTCGTCGAGTCACTCAACGCGAGTTACTGCAATGGCTTGATGGTAAAACAGATATGAACGCTCAGCAAAAACAGAAAGTAAAAGAGAGATTAGAAAACTATAAACCAGAAGAGCGACCATTTAAACAGCCGGCTTTTTGGGCTGCTTTTTGTGCAGTTGGAGAATAACCTCACCCTCGCTTTTAGCTGCGCTAAATCTTTCCCTCTCCTTCGCTAAGGAGAGGGATGCCCGCAGGGCAGGGTGAGGTTCCTTAAGCTTGCGCAGAGAAGATAATCTCAAATTCAAAATCTCAAACAGGTATAAATTATGGAAGCAGATAACATCATCGAAGCCTTTACCCAAGTCGTGAGAGAACAAGATTATGTGTTTTCTGACGTGGCGATCGCTGATTTACCCACATTACAAAAAAACCTTACTGCGATAGAAGAAAATCTTACCTCACAAACAATTGTAGAAGTTCTTCGCCAGTGGTACATTAATCATGAATTTGTGAGAGATGCCATACTTATTGAAGAACGAGAAATTAGTAAAGTCGCGAAGACAAAGCCGCAAAGCCAAGAAAATACTCTGGAAAATCGTTACCGAGTTGTGCAAGAGGAAGTGCAGAAGTTACAAGAGAGAAAGAAGGAAGATAAATAAAGTTTCTTGTCTCTCATTTTCTTGTTCCTAGCCTTCGACTTCTCGTGCTTCTGCTTCCTAGCCTTTGGCTTCTCGTGCTTCTGGTTCCTAGCCTGTGGCTGGGAATGCATGGTGTGAGGCTCTGCCTCAAGACTGGTAAACTGGAGGCGGAGCCTCATAAGAATGCATTCCCATGCAGAGCATGGGAACGAGAAACCCTTTAATGTACGATAAAGTTTCTTGTCTCTCATTTTCTGGTTCCTAGCCTGTGGCTTCTCGTGTTTTTCGTTCCTAGCCTTCGACTTCTCGTGCTTCTGGTTCCTAGCCTTTGGCTTCTCGTGCTTCTGGTTCCTAGCCTGTGGCTGGGAACGCATGGTGTGAGGCTCTGCCTCAAGACTGGTAAACTGGAGGCGGAGCCTCATAGAATGCATTCCCATGCAGAGCATGGGAACGAGAGATTCCCACGCAGAGCATGGGAACGAGAGACGAGAGAGAGATGAGAGAGAGTATGAGAATATTAAAAACTGAGTACCAAGACCTTACATGAAAATCTATGCTCCTAATATTCACCTCTTTGCTTTTCAGCTTTACAAGGGTGCAAATGTAGATACCACTTCTGTGCAAGCTGATGATATTCAACTGTGGCAAAGTGTTGAGAAAATAGTCCACAGCACCCTAAATCAAGATTTACATCTCAGTCAGCGTATAGATATTCATAAAGAACCGGAAAGTCCCCGCGTTGACTTGCTCAAAGACTCAGAAGTCAAAGACGATAATTATGTCGTAGATATAAAAGGTAAAATTTCCGTAGATAACAAGCAACAAGTCGTCATCAAAGGCTTTGCTCAACCCTTGCGACTTCATGACAGCTACGGTTTGTGGCTCAATTTACGTCGTCCCGAAAAAGAAGATGATGGTAACCCAACTGAAGATGTCGATATTGCTTTCTTGAGCAAGCTAAATCCAAATAATTGTTTCACCCTAGAAACAAACAAAGAAAAAAACAAATTCTTTCTTGGACAAACTCTCTTAATAACCGCTTGGTTAACAGGCGCTAAAGATGAAAAACATCTTTCTAAAATCGCCGAAGAGTGTCTGGAAGCAGTTTTTCCTAACCCATCTCAACGTCCGCCTTTGAGTCGTCAAGGAGAGTTATTCGGAAGTCCAATTTTTGAATATGGCTTGTTTAGCCAGTTACCAAATTATCAACACGTCCTCATCTGGTTATTCCGCGATAACAAAGCAGATGATAATTTTAATCTATGTTATCAAGAACTCTTAGATTTGTTCTTCTTTCGCACCAAGGTTGTCAAATCTTATCAAGACAGTAGAGAAACTTATCGCCTCATCGCTTCTGCCTATCAAGATATAGAAGACGCAATTGATAATTTGCCCAATCAAGGCGAAGATAATGAAGTCACAACAAGCGAACTAAAAGACTTAAAAAACAAATTAAAAGAATTACCGCAATTAGCCTTAAGATACACTCGCTTGCTGCGAAATTTAGAAGACTATCAAAATACAATCGCCATAAATGAGTCTAATTATTCTGAACGTTTGCAACAAATTAGTGGTATCATAGAAAATGATGAATTGCTGTTTTTAAAAACCTTCAGTCAGGAAAACTCTCCTTTCTTCCAAAAACAAATTCAAGCTGACTTGGGATATTTCCGCCACGGTACCACCTTGTTAGAGCAAGCTATATCCTCAATTCGCGGCATAGTAGAAATAGAACAAGCCGAACGCGATCGCTCTCTAGAAAACACCATTCAAATCGTCGGTGTCGGCTTAGGTGCAGGTGCAATAGTATCTGGCGTTGTCACACAACACATCGATAAACCATTTGCGCCCATTTCTTTTCATAACCCGCCCCATCCTATAGTCACATCGTTGTTTTGGAGTGTTGCAGCGACCTTGTTTTTTGGTTGGCTGGCTTGGCGTTGGACTCAGCGAGGAGAGAGGTAGGTTTTGCTTTAGCCTGCGTAGGTACAGAGAAGTCCTGCAGGCGGGTTTCCCAACCTAGGGAACTGAGCGCAAAGCGCACGCTGCGCGAACGGAGCTTTGTCTGTATAGCCATAGACTTCCAGTCTATGGGTGCTCAATTGTGAGAGGATTAGTAAACTGTACACCCTCTATGATTGCACCAGTGTTGAAATCCTCACTGTAAACCTCTGAAATTTGATTCAGCCTCGCAGTTGCCCAAATTTGAGCATCCCAAAATCCAAACTTATGAGCTTCAACGCCGCGAATTGCTTCTAAAATAATGAGCCTGGTTACATCAACCACAGAACAAGCACTCATATAATTACGTATCCGGGCGATCGCCTCTGCTGGACTCAGAAGCTGTCTTCTGGTACGAGTTGTCGCCATGAAAAACTCACCCATGACTTGGGTACTAATCACAGCACGGTTTGTTTGAATAAGTCTGTCAACAATTGCAATTGCCCGTTCCTGTTTTATAGAGTCGAAAGAGTCATAAATGTAAACAAGAATATTAGTATCCAGCAAAACTCTACCGTTCATACAGGTCTTCTCGTTGCCAGTCTCGTCCTCCTGCTATAGAAGGTCGATTTTTGATGCTGTTGATAAAGACTTTTTCTGCTTCCCAGGCGGCAATATTTGTTTGAGAAGTGGTCATAGAACCAATGTGTAAATCGATGGCTTGGCGAATAATTTCAGCTTCGCTTACACCTATTTGCTGGGCGATCGCCTTGAGTAAATGTTCTTGATGGGGTTCGATATAAATTTGCTTGCGGATTTTGCTTGGCACAATTTTAGCAAACTATAATGTATACATTACATTATACATTATATAGAACGAGTTATGTTAGTTTGCAAACACAAGGATGTTATAGCAATCCTAAATTATTCGTGAGAAATTTGGAAACAATTGGGCTCATAGAATTCGCTACTACACAAACAAAGTCCACCTACGTGGACTGAATAAAATAACCCGCGCAGGCGGGTTTGGTCTGTGTAGCCGCCAGGACTGAATAAAATTTGACTTTGAGATTTGATGTTCAACCTACGTATTTTCTCACGATTCAATTCGGACTGCTATAGTAGCTCCTAATAACTACTTTTCATACCCCAGATAGATTTTCATAACATATATTTCGTGAAGTGTTTGAAATTCGTTATAGTTTATACGATATTTCTTATGCAGCTACCTGTCGAATCATCAAGTTTCCTTTTGCGTAACTGTTTGTGTAGAAAACGCAATTGGAACTGATAGCAAGTCGTAGCAGAGATAATTGATATAGACTTTAATGCCCCCTCCGCCACCATGTCCACTGAACAGTTAACCAGAGAAAGCGATAATTTAGATTTACAACAGCTACTGAAAACGCTGGTAGCTGCTAAAAAAGGTGACTTTTCTGCTCGTATGCCAATAGACCAAACTGGTATGGCAGGAAAAATCTCTGATACGCTCAACGATATTATTGAACAAAATGAGCGGCTAACAGCAGAGCTACAGCGGATAGGTAATGTTGTTGGTAAAGATGGCAGAATTAGTGAACGCGCCTCTCTAGGAAATACTCGTGGTTCTTGGGCAAGTTGTATTGATTCTGTCAATACACTGGTGACAGATTTGGTTCAGCCGACAGCGGAAACGGCGCGTGTGATCCGGGCTGTGGCGAATGGGGATTTATCTCAGGCGATCGCCCCAGAAATTGAAGGTAGACCCCTCAAAGGGGAATTTCTGCAAACTGCCCAAATGGTTAATACAATGGTGGGTCAGTTAAATTCGTTTGCGTCGGAAGTCACACGAGTCGCCAGAGAAGTCGGAACTGAAGGTAAGCTGGGAGTGAAAGCAGAAGTTCCAGGTGTTGCTGGGACTTGGAAGGACTTGACTGACAGTGTGAATTCAATGGCGGGAAACTTAACCGCACAAGTTCGTAATATTGCGGAGGTAACGACAGCAGTAGCAAATGGCGACCTCTCCAAGAAAATCACTGTCGATGTTAAAGGCGAAATTTTGGAGTTGAAAAACACCATCAACACAATGGTCGATCAACTCAATTCCTTCGCATCAGAAGTGACGCGGGTGGCTCGTGAAGTGGGAACGGAAGGAAAGCTGGGTGTACAAGCAGAAGTGCGGGGTGTTGCGGGGACTTGGAAGGACTTAACTGATAACGTGAATTTGATGGCGGGTTCTTTAACCGCGCAGGTACGGAATATTGCTGAAGTGACGACGGCGATCGCCAATGGTGACCTCTCTAAGAAAATTACTGTTGATGTCAGAGGTGAAATTCTAGAACTCAAGAACACCATCAATATCATGGTGGATCAGTTGAGTTCCTTCGCATCGGAAGTGACGCGGGTGGCTCGTGAAGTCGGCTCTGAAGGAAAGTTAGGTGTACAAGCAGATGTCAAAGGTGGTGCTGGTACGTGGAAAGACTTGACCGACAGCGTGAACTTCATGGCGGGTTCCTTGACAGCCCAGGTACGGAACATCGCCGAAGTGACCACAGCGGTTGCAAATGGTGACCTTTCCAAGAAAATCACCGTCGATGTCAAAGGCGAAATTCGAGAACTCAAGAACACCATCAACACAATGGTGGATCAACTCAACTCCTTCGCAGGTGAAGTGACGCGGGTGGCTCGTGAAGTGGGTGCAGAAGGAAAGCTGGGCGTACAAGCTGAGGTCAAAGGCGTTGCAGGTACTTGGAAGGATTTGACTGACAGTGTAAATTTCATGGCGGGTTCTTTGACCGCACAGGTGCGGAATATTGCCGAAGTGACGACAGCAGTTGCAAATGGTGACCTCTCCAAGAAAATTACCGTTGATGTCAAAGGCGAAATTTTAGAACTGAAAAATACCATCAACACAATGGTGGATCAACTGAGTTCCTTTGCATCGGAAGTCACACGAGTGGCGCGGGAAGTAGGAACCGAAGGGACGCTGGGTGTACAAGCAGATGTCAAAGGCGTTGCTGGTACGTGGAAGGACTTGACCGACAGCGTGAATTTCATGGCGGGTTCCTTAACCGCGCAGGTGCGAAACATTGCTGAAGTGACGACAGCAATAGCAAACGGTGACCTTTCTAAAAAAATTACTGTGCAGGTCAAAGGCGAAATTTTGGAGTTGAAAAACACCATCAATATCATGGTGGATCAGCTCAATTCCTTTGCATCGGAAGTGACACGGGTGGCTCGTGAAGTGGGTGCAGAAGGAAAGCTGGGTGTACAAGCTGAGGTCAAAGGCGTTGGGGGTACTTGGAAAGATTTAACTGACAGCGTGAACTTCATGGCGGGTTCCTTAACAGCGCAGGTGCGAAACATCGCCGCAGTGACGACGGCTGTTGCAACTGGTGACCTCTCGAAGAAAATTACTGTTGATGTTAAAGGTGAAATTTTGGAGTTGAAAAACACCGTTAACACAATGGTGGATCAACTCAATTCCTTTGCATCGGAAGTGACGCGGGTAGCGCGGGAAGTGGGAACAGAAGGTAAGCTGGGCGTCCAAGCCGAAGTACGAGGCGTTGCTGGGACTTGGAAAGATTTAACCGACAGCGTGAATTCAATGGCGGGTTCTTTAACCGCACAGGTGCGCAACATTGCTGAGGTGACTACGGCTGTCGCCAACGGTGACCTTTCTAAGAAAATTACTGTTGATGTTAAAGGTGAAATTCTGGAATTGAAGAACACCATCAATACAATGGTGGATCAACTCAATTCCTTTGCATCAGAAGTGACGCGAGTTGCGCGGGAAGTGGGAACTGAAGGTAAACTCGGTGGTCAAGCACAGGTTGTCGGCGTGGCGGGTACCTGGAAAGATTTGACCGACAATGTGAACTCGATGGCGGGTAATTTGACCGCACAAGTGCGAGGTATTGCGAAAGTCGTGACGGCGGTTGCGAATGGGGATTTGAAGCGGAAACTCACACTCGATGCTAAAGGTGAAATTGAAACTTTGGCAGAAACGATTAATGAGATGATTGATACTCTGGCGACATTTGCCAACCAAGTGACAACCGTGGCGCGTGAGGTGGGAATTGAAGGTAAGTTGGGCGGACAAGCCAAAGTACCGGGGGCTGCGGGAACTTGGAAAGATTTGACCGACAACGTGAACGAACTGGCTGCGACTCTGACGACTCAACTGCGGGCGATCGCCGAAGTTGCAACTGCTGTCACAAAAGGTGACTTAACGCGCTCAATTGCTGTTGAGGCGCAAGGTGAAGTCGCCATGCTCAAAGACTACATCAACCAGATGATTGCTAACCTGCGAGAGACAACGCAGAAAAACACTGAACAAGACTGGTTGAAAACTAACCTAGCCAAATTTACCCGGATGCTTCAAGGTCAGCGCGACCTAGAAACGGTATCCAAACTCATTCTCTCTGAGTTAGCACCACTGGTAGGAGGGGCTCATGGTGTCTTCTATATCATGGATGCTATGGAAGAGTCACAGTATTTGAAGTTACTGAGCAGCTATGCTTATCGTCAGCGTAAGCATCTTGCTAACCGCTTCTACTTGGGTGAAGGTTTGGTAGGACAATGCGCTTTGGAAAAAGAACGCATTTTGCTGACAGAGGTACCGCAAGACTATATCAAGATTGGTTCTGGTTTAGGCGAAGCGACTCCCTTTAATGTCGTTGTCTTACCTGTTCTGTTTGAAGGACAAGTCACAGCAGTTATTGAACTAGCCTCATTCCGACGCTTTAGCGAAATTCATCTGACATTCTTCGACCAACTGACTGAAAGTATAGCGATTGTATTGAATACCATCGCTGCTAGTATGCGTACTGAAGAATTACTCAAACAGTCCCAGTCTTTAGCACAAGAGTTACAAAGTCAGCAAAATGAACTCAGGGAAACAAACAAGCGTCTCGAACAACAGGCTCAATCGCTCAAAGCCTCCGAGGATTTACTGAAGAAACAGCAAGAAGAATTACAACAAACGAACGTCGAACTGGAAGAGAGGTCGGAATTATTAGCTTTACAAAACAAAGAAGTGGAGCGCAAAAATGAAGAAATTGAACAGACAAGCCGAGAATTAGAAGAGAAAGCAGAACAACTAGCACTTTCGTCAAAATACAAGTCTGAGTTCCTGGCGAATATGTCTCATGAATTACGGACACCGCTAAACAGCTTGTTGATTTTGGCGAAATTACTATCAGATAACGTTGAGAGAAACCTTACGCCGAAACAAGTTGAGTACAGCCATACAATTTACTCATCAGGAAACGACCTTTTGACGCTGATCAATGATATTTTGGATTTGGCAAAAATCGAATCTGGAACAATGTCAATTGACATAGACCAGATACTGTTAACAGAATTACAAGAACACGTTGAGCGAACTTTTCGACAAATCGCTGTTGACAAAGGACTCGATTTTCCCATAGATTTTTCCCCCCAACTGCCAAGAAGCATCCATACTGATGCAAAGCGCTTACAACAAGTCTTGAAAAATCTGCTCGCCAATGCTTTTAAATTTACAGATCGTGGAGAAGTCCGCTTACGAGTTTTTGTCGCAACGCAAGGGTGGAGTCGCGACCACGAAACTTTGAATCGCGCTCAAACTGTGATAGCTTTTGCAGTGAGCGATACAGGCATTGGTATTGCTCCGGATAAGCAAAAAATCATTTTTGAGGCGTTTCAACAAGCTGATGGTACTACTAGTCGCAGATATGGCGGTACAGGATTAGGCTTATCAGTGAGTCGCGAAATTACCCGTCTTCTTGGTGGAGAAATAAAACTTCAGAGTCGCCCTGGAGAAGGTAGTACTTTTACACTGTACTTACCCCAGTCGCATCCCTCTCATGGAGAGATGGGGACGATGTTAGCGAAGCGAGCCGTAGGCTGGGAGATGAGCCAGATGAGCCAGATGAGCCAGATGTTAGCGAAGCGAGCCGTAGGCTGGGAGCAACATTCCTCTCATTCTCTTCATCTTCCTGGTTCTGTCACTACATCAGCTCATCACCAAATCACGACTCCGCTCATCGACGACAGAGACAATATTGAAGAAGGCGAACGCATACTTCTCATCATCGAAGATGACATGAATTTTGCCCGTATCCTTTTAGACATGGCGCGAGAACAAGAATTTAAAGCCATTGTCGCTCATGGTGGCACTGCAGGCTTAGCACTGGCGCAACAATTTCAACCTTCAGCAATCATCTTGGATATCCGCTTACCAGGAATGGATGGTTGGATGGTGCTAGATCGCCTCAAACATAACCCAAGTACTCGTCATATTCCAGTACATATCATGACCGTTGAGGAGGGACGCCAGCGGGGATTACAACTAGGTGCAATTGCTTATATACAAAAGCCAATCAGCAGTGAAACGTTGTATGAAGCATTAGCCAAAATCAAAGGTTTCGTTGAACGCCCAGTGAAGAATCTGCTAGTCGTGGAAGATGACGAGCATCAACGGCATAGCATTGTAGAATTGATTGGCAACACCGATGTTGCAACCACTGCCGTGAAAACTGGTACAGAGGCGTTAGAAGCTATACAGAACGAGTCTTTTGATTGTGTCGTTCTTGATTTGGGTTTGCCCGACATGAGCGGGTTTGAACTCATCGAAAGAATCAAACAACATCCCAATGGTGAAACACTACCAATTATTGTGTATACGGCAAGAGAATTGAGTCGAGTAGAAGACACTCAATTGAGGCGCATGGCAGAGACAATTATTATTAAAGATGTGCGATCGCCCGAACGTCTCCTTGATGAAACGGCTCTATTCCTACATAGAGTTCAAGCAAATTTACCTGCGCCCAAGCGACAAATTCTAGAACAATTGCATTCCAATGACCCCGTACTTGTGGGCAAAAAAGTTCTCATCGTAGATGACGATGTGCGTAATATCTTTGCCCTCACGAGTATGCTAGAGCGTTATCAAATGCAGGTCTTTTATGCAGAAAATGGTAGAGATGGCATTGAAGTTTTGCAAAACACACCAGACATTAATGTTGTTTTGATGGATATCATGATGCCAGAAATGGATGGTTATGAAACAACACGCCTCATTCGGCAAAACAATCAATTTAAATCTCTGCCAATCATTGCACTGACTGCAAAGGCAATGCAAGGCGACAGAGAAAAGTGTATCGAAGCAGGTGCATCAGACTACATCACCAAACCTGTAGACATTGAGCAGTTGCTTTCGCTATTGCGCGTTTGGTTGTATTGTTGACACTCCCACGGCGATCAAAACATCGCTACGCTTTCAGGAGGTACGATAGAGAGGGATGCTAGGAGGCTATAGATATGATTGGAGAAGCAAATGAGCAAGCAGCTATCATCCGTACAGAGCGTGGACTTACCATTGCAGGTACGCGCATCACGTTGTACCAATTAATGGACTACATCCATGCTGGCTACCCACCACACTTAATCCGGCATCAATTTTATATCTCTGATGAACAATTTCATACCGCCATGTCTTACATTGAGGCAAACCGTGCAGAAGTCGAAGCAGAGTATCAAACCGTTTTGAAAGATGCAGAAGAAATTCGGCAATATTGGGAAGATCGCAACCGTGAACACTTTGCCCGAATTGCAGCAATGCCAACAAAGCCCTCTCAAGAGGGAATCCGAGCTAAACTGGAAGCTTGGAAAGCCAGAATTGAGTCAAGAGCATGATTTTTCTGATCGATCATAATATTGTAAGGACAGGCAACTTGGCTCTGGGGAACTATTTTGGCTGAAGGTTGGCTTGATTGGACAACCATTCGCTTTGTGACGTTTGAAGAGGTTGGACTTCCTGTTGAAAGCAGCGATACGCGTAGCGTCAAGCCTCTGGCTTATCGCGTCGTTTGGCGCTTTGCTCAACAGAATCAGATGATTATCCTTACTGCAAATCGGAGCATGAAAGGAAAAGACTCTCTGGAGGAAACAATCCGCGATGAAAATACAGTCGCTTCTCTTCCAGTAATGACACTTGCAAACATCGAGCGGATGCATGAGCGTGGGTATCGAGAACGGTGCGCTGCACGCCTGATCGAAACTGTGATTGATATTGAAAACTCAATGGGAGTCGGTCGGATTTTTGTTCCATGAGGTACTCAGTAAAACAGTCACTCTACCTCAAGTTGTGCTGCTGTTACTGCATCAAAAGCAAAAGCCAAAACTAGAGGTATTGGACA
This sequence comes from Scytonema sp. RU_4_4, assembly GCA_012031965.1. Classification (GTDB taxonomy): domain Bacteria; phylum Cyanobacteriota; class Cyanobacteriia; order Cyanobacteriales; family Nostocaceae; genus Brasilonema. The sequence continues at coordinate 33,865 of JAAUSC010000029.1, read as the reverse complement.
TTTAAATAAATAAGTAGAAACGACGGCTACAATTGTGCCAAGCACTGCTGATATCGACCAGAATTTCTCTTCGTATGTCAGTCCCTTTTGAGCTTTAATCAATCTTAAGGTATTGGTCGGAATTGGCTCAGGCATCACTGCTCCTGGAGGAAATGCCCAGTAGTTATTACGCCGCTCCTCAAATAAATCTGTCCAGCCATTTTCTTGGCACCATTGCTCAATCCATTCATTGCGATAATGTTTCATGTCGGAACTGGGAAGTCGAATCAGCATAATGTTTAGAAACTGAATAGAAATTCCTTGCTTATTTTTGACCAGTTTACCAATTGATAGAAATGAAAACTCTACCCATTGATAGAAAACTAAAGGATGATTCAATCGTTATCAAGCTTTGAGTTATTAAGCTTTATTAAGAACCGAAAATACCTGTAATAGAGTTGAATTGATGATTTTCTTAATTCACAGGCTAACAGTATCTAGCCTATTCTTGCATTAAAAGAAAATAAACTTTACTTGAAATTGGAAACTTAATAATTCTAAACAAAATAGTCATTGATGACTTTAAAAACAGATAGTTTTTACTCACCGATATGTAAAGTTGCGTAACGCTACTTCAATGTATATTTATCTTAAACCAGTACACTTGTGTACAGTGAAACTGATAACTGATAACTGTTAAAAATTTGTTTTGAAAATAAACTTTTATGAATTAAGAAATGTCACAATCAGAGCAATGCTTGCTGGTTGCGACACTATCTCCCTCGACTTCATCGCAAGATGCTATCAAAACAAAGTGGAAGGATGAGAACCCTTGATGATGTAGCATGGAGCACAGCAGGATAACACGTCCGTCCTACCCTTCGGGAACGACTTAAGCCGAACAGGTAGGGGGCGGGGTCTTACACGTCCAGGACTTACACAAAGAAACCCGGTTTCTACCAAAAATCGTCTGTTTTGCAACCAAATACGAACGAAGAAACCGGGTTTCTCGCAGATGGTGCGTAAGTCCTAACGTCAAAAAAAGCAAGTGGTGTGAACCTAAAATTGATGTGGAAACTCGTAATTCTTGATAGATGCCGATGAAGCGTATTGGTGTTATTGGTGGTGGACAATTAGCATGGATGATGGCAGGTGCTGCAAAGAAGTTAGGAGTTGAATTAGTGGTGCAAACTCCTAGCCGCAACGATCCAGCTGTACCTATATCAGCAGAAGATAACGTTTTCGCCCCAATTGATGATGCTAACGCCACGGCTCTCTTGGCGAAAAGAAGCGATGTCATCACCTTTGAGAATGAGTTTGTTGACATTGAAGCTTTATCAAAGTTAGCACAACAAGGCGTTTGCTTTCGTCCCAGACTAGAGGCTTTGGCTCCCCTTTTAGATAAATATCACCAACGCTGCTATTTACGCGATTTGGGTTTACCAGTTCCTCGGTTTGTCGCCATAGAACAAAAGTGGAATACAACGACTGAAGTTATCTTCACCTCCCAAATTGGTTTTCCAGCAGTTTTGAAAGCTCGCCGCCACGGTTATGACGGTCAAGGGACTTTTATCATAAAGGAAATAGAAAGTTTAAAGCAAAAATTAGAATTACACAGCACAGAAAAAGTAGGAAGTCAATCTCATTTCCTATTAGAAGAATTTATTCCGTTTGAACGAGAACTCGCTGTCATTGCGGCGCGTTCTGTAAATGGCGAGGTTTGCACCTTCCCAATTGTAGAAACTCAACAGGAAGAACAGGTGTGTCGGCGAGTCATTGCACCCGCTGATATTTCATCGAAGGTAACTCTTGAAATAGAAAATATTGCCAGTGCTTTACTAAATAGTCTGGAAGCAGTTGGAGTTTTTGGTATAGAGTTATTTCTTACAGCTGATGGCAAGGTGCTGGTTAATGAAGTCGCACCTCGTACTCATAATTCAGGGCATTTCTCTATTGATGCTTGCGAAACTTCTCAATTTGAACAGCACTTACGCACAGTTTGTGGTATGCACTTAGGTAACACAAGCATGATTTGCCCTGGTGCTGTTATGGTTAACCTCTTGGGGTATGAAATTTCCCAAAGTGACTATATGATAAAGCGCCAGCAAATAGAGCAGATTCCCCAAGCGCACGTCCACTGGTACGGGAAAACAGAATCGCGTCCTGGGCGCAAACTGGGACACGTCACCGTTTTGCTGGATACTCAAAACTGGGATCAGGCTATGGCGATAAGCCGGAGGCAAGACAGCGAGCGTATCGCCCGAAATATAGAATCTATCTGGTATCCTCAATGAACCTGCCAGGAATTTTCAATTGAAAACACACAAAATCTTTTTGAAAGTTATAATGGGTTTGTTGCACTGCTACGTTGGTGACTGCCATAAAGTTTTTTGATCTATGTCAAAAGAAATAAGGGAACCTCAAAATTCTCGCGGCAGTAGACCGGGCTAAGTACCCGGAAACTTTAAACGAGGGAATAGGTACCCACCTGGTTTATCCAGGTCATAAACTTAGGTAAAACGGCGTTGCGGTGCATTAAAAGATTTAGCTCCCCTGATCAGTTAAGACATGGGAGCTTTAATTATTCAAATGAGTTAGCTGATGATTCATGAAAAATTAAAAAATCTAACCATGTGAAATACAAAAACTTCATATATATTTGTGCAACGCTACACATTAATTAAGGCGATTCTAGGCACCATATTTGTAGAATAAGTTCCAATCTTAGGATAAGGAAAATCTGTGTCAAGTGATCTTATATGAAGGTACCAATAAGAGTTAAAATCGCAAGAATTAGGCTAAATTGTGGTTAAAGCTATTAAGAATTGTTACAAGAACTGATAAATACCGTGTTTCCAGCCTCGGTTTTCAAACTAGACAACGGTTTAACCTTGATTCATCAAGAAATTACCACAACCCCTGTCGTTGTGGCAGATATTTGGGTACGTGCAGGTGCCAACCTAGAGCCAGAACCGTGGTTTGGCATGGCTCACTTCCTCGAACACATGATTTTTAAAGGTACTGCAATACTACCGCCAGGGGTATTTGATCAGAAAATTGAAAATTGGGGTGGGGTCACCAATGCGGCGACAAGCCACGATTATGCCCATTATTCTCTGATCACAGCTTCCCTCCATTTAGAAGATACTTTGCCCCACTTGGGGGAGTTGCTGTTAAACGCGGCAATACCAGAAGATGAATTTATCCGTGAACGAGATGTTGTGCTAGAGGAAATTCGTCAATCACATGATGATCCAGACTGGATAGGATTTCACGCCCTCATCTCCAGTGTTTACCAACATCATCCTTATGGACGTTCCGTACTCGGTAGTGAGCAAGAATTGATGAAGCAATCCCCAGAGATTATGCGCTGTTTTCACCGCGCTCACTACCAACCAGAAAACATGACAGTGGTGGTTGTAGGCTCAATAGCAGCCGAATCTGCTCTAGAATTAGTGAGCCGGACATTTGCTGATTTTGCCGAACCTTGCAGCGACTCTCCTCAAAGAAAAGAGGTTGCAAAGCCAGTTATATCAGGAATTCGCCGTCAAGAACTTTTTTTGCCTCGCTTAGAGGTGGCGCGGTTGTTAATGGCTTGGACCGGACCAGGAGTGGAACAGCTACACACTTGTTGTGGATTGGACTTGCTTTCTGTGTTACTAGCGGAAGGACGCACTTCTCGTCTAGTGCGCGATTTGCGAGAAGAGCAGCAATTGGTGCAGGGTATTTGCAGTCATTTTTCCTTACAACAAGAGTGCAGTTTATTTACAATAACAGCCTGGTTAGAACCAGAAAATGTGGAACGTGTCGAATCCTTAATTCGTCTTCATTTGCAGGATTTAATTGATAACGGCATTCGCGACCAGGAAATAATCCGCGCTCAAAGGCTACTGTGTAATGACTTTGCGTTTTCTACCGAAACACCAAATCAGCTAGCAGGGCTTTATGGATACTACAACACTATTGCCCAAGCTGAATTAGCAGCAACTTATCCGCGCCAGATTCAATCATATAATGCCAAACAACTGCAAAAATTAACACAAGAGTATCTTTCACCTAATCATTACGCAGTGACAGTACTTAAACCCTCTTAGTTACTAGTCATTTTCAGTACACAGTACACAAGTGTACTGTACACTTGTGTACGTGAAACTGATAACTGATAACTGATAACTGATAACTGATAACTGATAACTGATAACTGTAAAAAAGGACTAATGATAAATGACAACATCGGTGCAAAAATCTTATATTCATCGGATAGTATTGAACAATGGCATTGTAGTGCTGGTGGTAGAAAATCCAGCGGCAGATATTATTGCAGGACGGATTTTTATCCGCGCTGGTAGCTGTTATGAGAACCAGGAGCAAGCTGGGTTAGCATATTTGCTATCAACGGTACTTACAAAAGGTTGCGATGGACTTTCAAGTTTGGAAATAGCTGAACAAGTAGAGTCGATGGGCGCGAGTTTGAGCGCAGACACTGCTGCTGATTATTTTTTGCTTTCGTTAAAGACAGTCACGTCAGATTTTGCACAAATGTTTACTTTGGCGGGACGAATTTTGCGATCGCCAACGTTTCCACAAGCAGAAGTAGAATTAGAACGGCGTATTGCTCTACAAGATATTCGCTCACAACAAGAACAGCCGTTTACCATTGCTTTTGACCAACTCCGGGATGTCATGTATCAAAACCATCCTTATGCCAGGTCAGCATTAGGCAATGAAGTGACTATGAGCAGCTTAACTCGTGCAGACTTAGTGCAGTATCATCAAACTCATTTTCGTCCAGATAATATCGTTATTAGTATTGTTGGACGAATCACACCAGAAAATGCGATCGCCCTTGTGGAAGAAGTTTTTGGTGATTGGCAAGCGCCTCCCACTCAACCATTGCTAAAACTCAATTTACCAGAACTCAACATTGAACCTCAAATCAAAGTTACGCCTCAACAGACACAGCAATCTATCGTCATGCTGGGTTATTTGGGACCATCCGTGCTGTCTGGTGACTACGCCGCATTGAAGTTACTGTCTACTTACTTGGGAAATGGTCTTTCTAGTCGCTTGTTTGTGGAATTACGTGAAAAGCGTGGCTTGGCTTACGAGGTATCAGCATTTTACCCAACACGACTCTCAATAGCATCATTTGTGGTTTACATGGGTACAGCACCAGAAAATACCCAAACCGCTCTTTCTAGTTTGCGTAAAGAAGTTGATTTATTATTCACCACGCAACTAGAGGAAGATGCACTCCAAGCAGCGAAAAACAAGATACTAGGACAGTACGCCTTGGGTAAACAAACCAACGCGCAAATCGCTCAAATATATGGTTGGTATGAAATTTTGGGATTGGGAATTGATTTTGATAGGGATTTCCAAGAGGCGATCGCCTCCGTCAATGCTACAGATGCAATGGCTGCTGCTTACCGATATTTACAGGAACCTTATGTGTCATTAGTCGGTCAAGAACAAGCGGTTACTGGTGCAATTGCATATTTCAATTCCTAATGAGGATTTAAAATACTGCTATTCATAGTTGCATGACACACCAATTACCAATAAGTGTATTAGCATCAAATGATTCAGGGGGCAATATCCATGAAAGGCACTATGAAAAAAAGTATCTTTAGTCACTTAAGGTTTCTCAACCCGTCTGTAAATTGCTGCGGAATAAAAACACAGCAAAGGTCTAAATCTTTATGGGGGATGAGAATACTGCTGTACTGTAGTGTATCTCTGTTTCTTGGCTTCTCTACGACAGTATCGCTTGCATCCGAACCACAACAAATAGCACAAGCAACTTCCTCTGAAGGTATCAACCGTCCGACTCTTCAAGTTGGTAGCAAAGGAGAGCGTGTCACGGAACTTCAAGCAGCTTTAAAACTTTTGGGTTTCTACACAGGTACAGTAGATGGAGTTTATAACGAAAGTACCGTCCTCGCTGTTTCCCGCTTCCAGGAAGCCGCTGGCTTGAAAGCAGATGGTATTGTGGATGTAACAACTTGGCAACGACTCTTCCCAGGTGAACCGACAGTCGCATCATCTGGCTCGTCACCTAACTCTACAAGCAAGTTTCCTGCTCCATCTGCGACTTCTAACACCAATCAAGTTGTTGTTCCGACTTCTAATTCAAGACCTGCAACATCAACAGCAACTAGCAGCACCAGTGCTACAACTTCCAAACCAGAACCACGACCGACAACATCAACCGCAACTCGTAACACCAGTGCTGCAACTTCCAAACCAGAACCACGACCTGCAACACGCAATACAACTGCTAGTTCACAGAGGACATACGTACGACAATCAACATCGACTCGCTCTGGCTCAAGTCGTTCTGAGCAAACAACGCGTATTCAACAGAGCGATCGCTCTGGCTCAAGTCGCTCTGAGCAAACCATTCGTACTCAGCAATCCTCTCGCCCTAGCTCAACAACTCGTACTCAAAAAATTTCTTCAATTCAATATACCTCAGAAGGATTACCAATTCTACGTGTAGGAATGCGTGGTCCTCAGGTTGTGAGATTGCAAAGACGACTGCAAAGACTCGGTTTGTTGAATAGGAGCGAAGTTGATGGTGATTTTGGCGCATCAACTCAGGCTGCGGTCATAGCTTTACAAAAGCGTTATGGTATAGAGGCTGACGGTGTGGCTGGTGGAGAAACTTGGGAAATTCTCATGAGACGTTGAGGAGGGTGAATCATTCAAAATTCAAATCACAGAGGAAGATACTGAACCTGTCCTTCCAGTTCTCCGTCCAGACTACACTCCACAATGATGATAATATCCTTTATCACCTGTCCAATTGGCGCATCTACGCTAACCTCGATAACTCCTGGCATTGGCTGGTCCTATGTGACTCGTTCATAAGCATAGCGTGTAATCGTAGCGACATCGTGGGTGAGCAACACTCGGTTTTCTTGGGCTGCCCATGCCAATATGATTGGGTCATCCTCACCCGATAAACCAACATCTTGGACTCGCACAATATCAATATTCAGGTTATGTCGCAGTAAGCCTCTAACGTTGACATCTCCCCCTTTTAGAAAAAGGGGGATTCTAGACTGTTGCTGCTCCGAGGGCTAAAAGCCCATCTGCGCTGCGTCTACGATATGATTTATCTAATCGCGTAAACAAATCGTATCGCTGTGGCGTTGTCAAAACCGCCCTACCTACCTCGACTAGGCATAAACCTAGCTGTGTAGCTACTTTTCGCATGATGTTCGCGGCTCCGTTGGCATCCGCGTTGATTAACAAGCCTGAGGCTGTTTTGTACAAGCCACGCTCTACTCTTCTACCAGATGGCTTCCAACATGCGGGTTTCTCACCAAATTTGTGTAGACTATCGCCATCCAAGAATGAAGCTTTGCTTGTATACGCTTCTTCGGTAACTGTGACAACAATTCCGTATTCACAAGCCAGTTGCTTTAACCGCGCAATTAGCCGCCCTGTGGGAATGGGCACAAAATTCTGGTTATTAACCTTGCCCATTTCAGAACCGACTTTGTGCCCGTCATTCCATCCGATTATGATGTTGCCAATCTTGTCGTTTAAGCATCGATTGACGATGAACCGCGCAGCTTTGTTAATGGCGTCGCGCATTTGGTTGTTGCGTTTACGCTGCACCCTGTCCAAGTTTGCATCCCAATAAAAGTCTGACTTGCCTGCTTTATATTTGGCAACTAAACGACAATAACCTTGGTTCATTGCCTTCAGTTTGCGACCATCAATGATGAAGCTTTTACCACGAGTTGAAACCGCTGTTAGCCAGTTAGTTCCACCATGGTCGATACTCCAAGCATGACTGTAGTCAAGGTTAGGATTAACTTTGATTGGGTCCTTACCATCATCAATAACCCAGTCAATAATAAACTCGCCTAAACAAGGACGTATTGTCACTTCCTTAACCCAGTCTGAGTCAATGAAATCAGGTACTTGCAAAAATATTTCAGTCAGCAAGTGTGGCTTAGTGTCACGGCTAATTGACGGGTAAAAACAACCATCTTTATAGTTGAGTGCTTGACGTGGGAACGTTACTGCTGCAAGTCCACCGCGCTTTCTGTACTTCGGCAATGAAGGTTTATCAACTTCACCTTTGTAGTAAGCGTCAACAAGCCGGTTGTAACTAGTAATTGACTCACCAACACTTTTCAATGTTTGCTGTGCTGACTGTGCAGCCATTGCTTTGTAATGTGAGATCTCTTTTAGAGATTTGTCTAATTCGGGGTAAGTAGTACTGCATTTATACGTCTTCCAACCATAGCGTAATTCGTCACCACGCCAATAAGTCGTAAACGCTTCTTCTAATTGTTCGAGCTTGTTGTAATGGGTTTGTCGAGCGTGGTAAATCGCTGAATTAACAAGACTATTAGCGTGCTCACACTGGTTAACCCAAAAAGCTTTTTCTTCATCATTAAAATTGGACTTTAGCGGAATTGTTTTGTACAGTTGACTCACCTCTTTTAACTTGGTAGCCTCTAAAGAGAATACTCAACTGTACTAAAAATGTCAACAGGTAAAGGCAAAAAGAGGGTCAAGAATCAACCCGCGTTGCATCAAGAGTTAAAGAAGCAACATGGGATATTTCTGACTAACACAGCTTGGTACTTTGTTTGCGAACAGGCTATCAAAGAAAAGACTAGCGCTAGTGAATATATTGAGGCTCTTATTCAAGAAAAAAGAAGAGAAACAACGGGTTAAAACCCGTTGCGTCGGATTTCATCACCCTGCCTAAAGGACGGATGTGTCATTCCGCGCCCCGCTCCATGCCGCATCCTCAGGGGTTCTCATCCTCCCACTTGCAGCCTGATAGTATTGTCGAAGTTTTCGTCAGCAAGCAGCTTCAACATGCTTCCTGCTCAGCCTTACGAGCAAGCAATCTGTCACGTAACCCTTGCGGGTCAAACCTTTGCTGGTTCATCCTGCGAACTTCTTGCGTTTGCTGCAGCCGCTGCTGTAGGTATATCTCAACTTCTTGCTGATGATTGAGGTAAAAGGCAATTGTGGCGTATACATCAGCCAGCTTCAGCGATGGATAACGGTAAACAATTTCTTCTGCTGTTGCTCCTTGTTTGAAAACAGCAACGACCGTATCCAGTGTTACGCGAGTTTTGCCTACCCGAACGACACCATCAGCGTTAGTTTCTAATGGTGCAGGCTCGGCTATGATTGACAGTGCCATAAGTGATACTAAAATTTCTACTCTGATAGTAGCAAACATCTGTCTGCTTCAAGGTCGTTGTTATGCCGCAACAGTTCATTGCCCTAAATGCTTTTAAGAGAACTGCTACCATTCAAGGTGCGGAATGTGAGATCATACCTATGTTGTTGCAACATCTCAAAAAGTGAGACAATCATGGCAATCTATCTGGACTCAGCAATTGTCTCTGAAGCTGAAATTGCCAGTGGAATGGGCTGGGTAAAAGGCATCACGACGAATCCAACGCTTTTAGCAAAAAGCGAGAACCCACCTGAAACCACGCTGAAAAAATTGACGCAGTTGACTTCAGGACCAGTGTTTTACCAGCTCATGTCGTCTGATTTTGAGGGGATGCTGGCGGAAGGGAAGAAAGCTTTTGAGATTATTGGCAAACAAACTGTGTTAAAGATTCCAGCAACACCAGTGGGGTTTGCTGTGGTGGCGAGTTTGTCGCCAGAGATAACTTGTTCAGTAACAGCCATTTACAGTGCAGCACAGGCAGCAGTAGCACGGGAGGCGGGTGCTAGAATGGCGATCGCCTATGTCAATCGTGCTACCCGTTTATTAGGTGATGGAATTGCCTTAGTACAAAATATGGCTAGCGTACTCAATGGCAGCAATACTGAAATCTTAGCAGCTAGTATTAAATCACCAGAAGAAGCTGCAGCATCGCTACAAGCTGGTGCTCATCATCTGACTTTACCTTTACCAATGTTACAGGCTATGGCGAGCCATGAATTTTCAGACACAACTGTAGAAGAGTTTGCCAAAAACGGCGTTGGTTTATAGCGTTTCCCGCCTAGGTGAGGTACAAAAAGAAAGAATTAACCGCAGCCTATAGCAGACAGACAAGAGATAAATCTGTACCTTAGCCAAATGAGAACCGCTATAACAATTTAATGCGTTGCACAAGATGATGAAAAAGCCTGGTAGCTATAATGCAACCAGGCTGATATTTAAGTCACAGAGTCATGAGGAAGAAATTTATACTGCGCTGTAGAAATTTACAACAGTTTAGTGAGCAGCTTGTTCGAGATTAACTTTGACAACTTTGTTTTTCGCTTCTTCCTTTTTAGGCAATGTCAGATTCAAAATACCGTTTTTATATTCTGCGGTGACTTTGGTGTTTTGAATATAAGTCGGTAAAGGAATGACGCGTTGAAATTTCCCATAGTGGAATTCACTGCGCGTGTAGCCTTTCTCCTCAGTTTTGGTTTCAGACTTACGCTCACCACTGATAGAAACGGCATTTTCTGTCACTTGAATATCTATATCTTTGGCTTCTAAGCCTGGAACTTCTAACTTCAAATGGATAGCATCATCTGCTTCAGTCAGTTCAGCCGCAGGAAATCTTACGAAGCCTTCCCAACTTCTAGTCGGCGCTAGAGTTTCATCAAATAGGCGGTTGAGTTGATCGCTGAGAGCGTTAAATTCTTGTCTGGGGTTCCAACGACTTAACATATATAGTTCTCCCTCTTATCAAGAAAATCATTTTTTTCATCAAGTCAGGAATCAAATCTTTCCTTTGATTCTCATATTATTGCAAGCTAAAAATATTGTTGGTTCGGTTCTTATCACCAAAAAAATCTTAATGACCGACCACGAAATTAGACATAATATAAGTCCCTCAATAAAGGGTATTGCCCACTCCACTGCCACAAGGTAAACTAAATCTTATGTTTCCAAGTTTTTTACCGACTACAGTTAGTACACTCACAGAATCCTCCTCAATTGCTCTTGCTCAAAGCATTGAGCAAATTGCTCTTACCACTCCCTTGAGTACACAACCAATTACTACAACTTATGTACATCAGGGAAGTGGAGGTACACCCATAGTATTGATTCATGGTTTTGATGGTTCTGTATTAGAATTTCGTCGCCTTATTCCTCTACTTGCAGTACAAAACGAGACATGGGCAGTAGATTTATTAGGTTTTGGATTTACAGATAGACCAGTCGGAGTCAAGTTTAGACCAAGTGACATTAAAACCCATCTCTATTATTTCTGGAAAACCCTAATTAACAAACCCATCATTTTAGTGGGCGCTTCAATGGGAGGTGCAGCAGCGATTGATTTCACCTTGACTTACCCAAAAATCGTCCAAAAGCTAGTATTAATTGATAGTGCTGGTTTAACAGGTGGTTCACCATTAAGTAAATTAATGTTTCCACCGTTAGATTATTGGGCTACTCAATTTTTGCGTAGTCCCAAAGTTCGGGCAAGTATCTCCCGCGCTGCTTATAAAAATAAGCAGTTAGCATCACTTGATGCCCAATTATGTACAGCATTACATTTAGAATGTTCCGACTGGCATAAAGCTTTAATTGCTTTTACAAAAAGTGGCGGTTACTCTGCTTTTAGATTTAAGAAACTCGCAGAAATTGTGCAACCAACACTTATTTTGTGGGGTGATTCTGACAAGATTTTAGGGATTAGAGATGCCAAGAGGTTTAAGCTGGCAATTCCAAATAGTAAACTTATTTGGATTAAAGAGTGTGGTCATGTTCCTCATTTGGAAGAGCCGCAAATCACAGCTCAATCTATTTTAGAGTTCCGGAATGACCAGTTGCAGGATTTTGTCTAACAGCATGAAGTGTATAGCAGTCCTAAATCATAAGCCCTACGGGCACGCTACAAAGAACGTGAAAAACAAGATTCCCGACAACTTTTACGAATTCGGGAATCTGAGTCTCTCAATTTATGCACTACGCGCAGGCACTTTCACACAAATCAAATAATATTGCTATTTCTCTAGCCTTACGCTTATACGCAATATTTGCTTAATTTCTTAATCAAGTAACCACATCGGGGAGGAATTGTCAACAGATTCTTCCGGCTTATTTGCAGGCATATTGTCTGGTAAACGGTATGATTTTCTATAGCTTTTTTGTGGTTGAATGTGTTCTTTTTGCTTTTCTTTTGGCTTTTGTATTGTACTGATTGTACTGATTGTTTCTGTCAGTTGTGAATTAGCTTCTGCAAGTTGTATCGCTGCCTGTTTTGCATCATCAAGTTCAGTTTTTAGCCTTGCTGCTAATTTTGTTTGCTCAGCTAATGCTGATCGTAAATCAGTCACTTCCTGCTGAAGAAAAACTTCTTTTTGCTGTGCTTTTTCCACAGTTTCTTTTAATTCTTGGACAATATAATATTCTTTTTGCTGTGCCTTTCCCACAGTTTCTTTTAATTCTTGAGCAAGAGAATATTCTTTCTGCTGTGCCTTTTCCACAGTTTCTTTCAACTCTTTTACAGTTGCTTCTAACTCAACTTGTGTTGAGTTTGTATATCCAGAAGTTGTTGGCTCGACTGCTTGTTTTGATTCCTCCTCTACTTGAGCAGAACCCTCTTCTTTATCTTTATCATTATCGGAGGACGTGGAGGAATTCTCATCAGAAATAGCAACAACATCGATAGTCGTTTCACCTTCTGACGGTGAAAATTTTTGCACTTCTTCTTGTAATAAGTCAGAAAGATGTTTCTCAGACATGTTCCCTCCAATCACGCTTTAGTTCTTCAGCTACTTAACGGTAGTCTGACTTCGCCTCCTGTGCATTCTTTCCTCGCCATTGGGTAATTAACACACCCTCAAGCGCAGCTCTTCGTGCGCTTTGTAGGCACGGATGAAAGTTTTACAAGCAGGAATTCCTATCTGCATAAGAGTGTTTTGAGCTTCTAGCACTTCCCCTAAACTCCGCGAATCCACCTTAGTCAGCAGAATCCGATGGGGCTTTTCAACGGGAATGACGACTTGTTGGACTGTCTCGATAAGGACAGTCAAATCCATTGGTGCATATGACGTAGGCAAAACTAGATAATCTGCTACAGCAACGACCGTCGCCAATGCTTCAGAGCGCAGGAGGCGTATCTACTACAACTAAATCGTAACCTGTTATTCCTCGTAAATAACTTAAAAGTTTGGGGGTCAGTTGATTGTGATAAATTGAATCCCATGCTATTCTAACCACGTCCAAACCACCAACTGGCAGAATCTTGAATATCTACATCGATGAAAAGAACTTTTTTTCTTGTGCAAAGGTTGCAGCCCGGTTGACTGCGGTCGTTATTTTACACACATCTTCCTTAAAAAGGTGACAATAGAAGCAATCAGCGCTCAACGCCACAAGTGTTTATGAGAGCAATAAACAATCTGCCTGATGGACCCAAAATGTCGGTTTTCCTGCGCCGGATGAAATTCATTTTTCAGCCGTTGGAATATGTGGAAGATTTTGCTAGGGAATACGGTGATAGCTTCACTCTTTGGAGTCGTAACGATTCTCCTATTGTCTTCTTCAGTCATCCTCAAGCACTGCAACAAATTTTTAATGCTGATTCGAGTGACTTAGATGCTGGAAGTGGAAACCGAGGTTTACAATTTTTGCTGGGGTCTAACTCCCTGATTCTACTAAATGGCGATTGCCACCAACGCCAACGTCAATTGTTAACCCCTCCTTTTCATGGTGACCGGATGCGTGCTTACGGTGAAACTATCCGCGAAATCACGCAGCAAGTGAGTAACAACTGGAAGATGGGTAAGCCATTTAACATCCGTGCGTCGATGCAAGAAATTACCTTGCGCGTTATCTTGCGGGTGGTGTTTGGCTTAGATGAAGGACCCCGTTTAGAAAAAATCCGACAATTGTTGAGTGTACTGTTGGATTCTATCGGTTCCCCCCTTTTGTCTGCTGGCTTATTTTTTCGGTTTATACAAAAAGATTTAGGCGCATGGAGTCCTTGGGGTCGAGTGCTACGCCTGCGACAACAAATAGATGAAATGATTTATGCGCTGATTCGGGAACGTCGTGCAGAATCTCCTCAAAATCGGCAAGATATTCTCACTTTGATGATGTCTGCTCGTTATGAAGATGGTCAAGCGATGACTGATGAAGAGTTACGCGATGAGTTGATGACTCTGATGGTGGCTGGACATGAAACGACTGCTTCAGCATTAACTTGGGCGTTTTACTGGATTGACTATTTACCAGAAGTGCGCGACAAGTTGCTGAGGGAACTGGATACCCTTGGCGACAACCTAGAGCCAAGTACTGTGACCAAATTGCCTTACATAAATGCGCTTTGCCAAGAAACCCTGCGGATATATCCCATTGCGATGAATACTTTTCCTAGGATTGTGCGATTATCGCCAATAGAAATTCAAGGTTACACGCTCCCAGAGGGAACAGTCATTATCCCCAGTATCTACTTAGCACACCACAGGGAAGAAACTTACCCACAATCAAAGCAGTTTAAACCAGAACGTTTTTTGGAAAGGCAATTCTCCCCTTATGAGTATTTGCCCTTTGGTGGTGGAAATCGTCGCTGTATTGGGTTGGCGTTTGCTCAGTATGAAATGAAACTCGTATTGGCGACAATTCTATCGCGCTTTCAAGTCTCCCTGGTCAATAGGCGTCCTGTTCGTCCTGTTCGTCGTGGTCTTACCATCGCAACACCCGCAGGATTGCAGATGGTTGCAACGCCTTTGAAGAAGCATATTAATACTCCAGTGCTTGTGTAGGTCATTAGGGTGGTTGAAGCCCACCTTAATCTTCGCAATTTGCTAAGATTGGATTTAGAAATATTTTGGAGGTGACGCTTATAACAAACAGAATTTTACTAAAACTAAAAATTTATGCATATCATCTCTCGCTCAAGAATTGCTGAGTTCTAGGAAAAGCATCCTAACGCAGAAACAAGCCTACGACTTTGGTACAAATTAGCATCATTGGCACAATCGCAAAACTTTGTTGAGTTACGCCAGCTTTTCCCCTCAGCAGATCAGGTTAGTCATCTCACAGTTTTTAATATTGGCGGTAATAACTATCGGCTTATTGCCTTGGTAGATTATAAATACCAAAAAGTTTTTATCCGTCATGTCCTCACTCATGCAGAATACAACAAAGAGGACTGGAAAAATGACCCTTGGTACACCTAGCACTAACGCTTATATCGAGTTACTCAAAACTTTTCCTCCTCGTCCAATTACTTCAGAGGAAGAATTGACGACTACGCAGAAAGTCATAGATTCACTTATCGATAAAGGTGAATTAACACCAGATGAACAAGACTATCTTAATGTCTTAGGTACTCTCGTTTACGAGTACGAAGAAAAACATAAACCTATATCTGATATTCATGGTGTAGAACTGCTCAAAGCCTTGATAGCTGAACTAAGTTTGCGGCAAAAAGATTTAGTTCCTATCTTTAAAACAGAATCTATAGTATCTGAAGTTTTGAGTGGTCAACGCAATTTGACCGTGAACCACATTCGTCAACTGGCAGAGTTTTTTCACATTTCGCCAGCTGCTTTTTTTGAGTCATGATGAGAGAAAAATTTTTAAAAACCATCATCGCTGCATGACACAAGAGCTGTTCTCTCAACGCTTCATACCCTTAAACCGTTCTTTTGCGACCTGGAACGCATCTTGCATCACAGATTGAATTTTCTTGGGATCAGGTTTCTTTCCACCCATTAAATCACCAAAGTAAACGCAAGCTGCTTCCCCAAGTGACCAAGTGTAAGCAGCAGCCCAAGAAGCAGCTATCACACTACCAAAACCTGGTAGGAATTTGATTAACTCACGTGCGACTGCTCGTGCTAAAAAACCACTGGCGATCGCACTCACCACACCCCCTGCTTGCGATGGGGTCAGCGTTTGTCCATACAATTTTCCCAGCAGCCCCACCATTGAGACTTGTAAAGCTGTGAGTGCTGGCATTGTCGCAAAGGGTAGTGGCACAGCTGCTACCGTAGCTGATATCATGGCAAATACCAAAATATAACGGCGTCCAATATCCCGGTAAAGATGACCAATTTGTTTGCTAGTGTCTTCATCTAATAACTGATAAATCGTTCGGGCTTCTGCCTCTGGTAGTAAGTC
Source organism: Scytonema sp. RU_4_4 (assembly GCA_012031965.1). Taxonomy (GTDB): domain Bacteria; phylum Cyanobacteriota; class Cyanobacteriia; order Cyanobacteriales; family Nostocaceae; genus Brasilonema. The sequence goes on along the minus strand of JAAUSC010000029.1, from coordinate 17,811 downwards.
TGCTAAAGTGTCTCTCAATGCTTCTAAGCCATAAAACACCGGCGTGTAGCCATCTTCTTCCAGGGTGAAGTCAATCAGGACAGCGCGGTCATATAATTCTGTAAAGGCTTGCTGTATGGCAGCAAATGCTCGGTTAACTTCCTCAAAATCTGGTGGATATGCCGGATGATCAGCGTTACTAGGAGGATAAACCTCATGCAAGCAAGTCACCGCCAGCAGACAGGGAATGTTTGGATACTCCTGACGCAGTTGCTGAGCAATTTGTCGCAATGTATCAGTTGCAAAGTCATTGATTTTAAGAGTCAAAATCAGGATTTTGGCGCGGCGACTCTCTTGTTGTAAATCTCCAACCAATTCCTGAATAATTGTCTGAGTGTCCTGGTTTACATCTCCCAGTCCGACGGTATCTGTAAAAATAAGTAATGGCAGTTCACCTGAAGGGTAGGCATAACGCTCGGTGTGTTGTGTGTGTGGACGAAATCCTTGACCGACAATTTCTGCCGAAACACCGGTCAATCCTCGCACGATTGAACTTTTTCCTGCTTGGGGCTTACCAATTAAGAGAGCTTCAGTGGTTGGGAGTTCTGCTCGAATTGCTGCCAAAATTTCTGCGACTTGCGCCTCGTTGACGCTAAACCACCCAACAATTGTCTGTGCTACTTTCTCTACGGGTAAGAGTTTCATCAACCGTGCTGTTGTCTGGTTCCAAACACCTGAAATGCGGTTTGTCCGTGAATCATCGACCGACTTAGTTACTATATTAGTCGATTCAGTCAACTGTTGAGAATCAGCTGATGATAAATCAGCATCACGTTGCTCAGTCATTTGCACCAAGACGGCGGTTGTGAAGAACTTTTTATTTGCTAGTATCTTGACCTAGGATAGCAAACACTAAACGTGAACTGTTCAAGTCAAAGCTCTTCGCAGTCGCTGCTCTAGAGAAGCTAAATCTACTCCAAGATTTTGCAACACCCGAATTGCGACTCCCCCTCCTTCGTGGAGAATTCCTAATAGCAAATGCTCAGTACCAACGTCGTTAACACTCAGATATCGAGCGTCCTCTACTGCTAGTTCTAACACCCGTTTGGCTCTGGGAGTGAAGGGAATATCTATAGCTGTATCACCTTTTCCTCTGCCGATAATTTTTTCGACCTCAATCTGTGCATTTTCCAAGTTCACCCCCACAGAATTGAGAAATTGCCATCCTATCCCACTTCCTTCACCAAGCAATCCTAGTAAGATTTGTTCTGTCCCAACAAAATTATGCCCTAAACGGCGCGATTCAGCCTGAGCTATATTAATCGCGTTAATTGCCTTTTGGGTGAATCTTTCAAAGCCTTTAAGATGGAATCTGTCAGAAAAAGATGCAAACAGTTTCTGAAAAATAGACTCAAAAAAATTTTCAAACATAAACCGCTCCTGTGTAGAAGTATTGTTAGCGCGTTCAAGGGTGTGTTCATTGGAGACGCGATTGTCGCCTTCGCGTCTATTTCTCCCTGTCGTCAAAAAAGCAAGCAAATCCTCCATCGTCTCAGCATTCGCTGAGTACCACAGAAATTGCTTATCTTTGCGGCTCTTCACTAAACCCTCATTCCGCAACTTTTCCAATGGTGCGATAGGGTTGAGTTCGGGATTTTGAGCTTTTCCTGAATCTCACCCACTGTCATCCCTTCTGGATAAGCCGCAAACAGCAGCTGCATGATTTCAAGCCGTGGCTCTGACCCCAATGCAGCAAACATATCTGCATACCGAGCCGTTTCTTCGTTAGCCATATTTCTAGAATAATCGAAATACAAAAAATGTCAACACTAATATTTAGTCATGAGTCATGACTCATGAGTCAAAAACTTCCTTTCCCCTTGTCTGTTTGTCCTCCTTGTCTTTTACTGCTATGCCTTACCACTTCCTAGCAAATACAACAGCGCCATACGAACAGCAACACCACTGGTCACTTGAGCTTGAATGAGGCTAAATTCTGGGTCATCCATTAATTCTGAGCTAATTTCGACACCACGGTTAACTGGACCAGGGTGCAAAACTTTGACATAAGGCTTGCACAATTGCAGCCTGGAGTGTGTCAAACCAAACATCTGGTGATATTCTCGCAAAGAAGGTAATAAATTAGCACTCATCCGTTCCTTTTGCAAGCGCAAAGTCATCACAAAATCTGCATCTTGCAAAGCTGGTTCTAACTCCCAGTGGAGAAACAGTTTACCTGGTTTATCTTCACTGTAATCTGCAAATAATTTAGGTAAGAGGGTGGGTGGTGCTGCAAGATGCACATGAGCACCACTTGCTGTCAAACTCCAAATATTTGACCGTGCTACGCGTGAATGGAGAATATCCCCAACAATAGCAATCTTTTTTTCTTTTAAAAGCTCGACTCGTGGAAGGTCAGGATCAAGGAGAGTACAAATCGAAAATAAGTCCAACAGAGCTTGGGAAGGATGCTCGTGCTGACCATCACCAGCATTGAGAACACTGACTCGTACACCGAGGCGATCCATTTCTTGGGCGATCGCCTGAGGAACTCCTGCTTCTCGATGGCGAATCACCATGATATCAGTTCCCATTGCCAAGTAAGTTTTCGCCGTGTCGAGAATCGTTTCTCCTTTTGTCATTGAAGAGGTTGCTGAGGCAAAGTTCAGTGTATCCGCTGATAGCCGCTTAGCAGCCAGTTCAAAACTGCTGCGAGTGCGAGTGGATGGCTCAAAAATAAATTCGCCACGACTTGTCCCTGCAAGGTTGGGACTTTCTTCGTCCGCCGTGATAGAACCTCTTGAAAACTAGCAGCCGTTTGCAAAACGGTATCATACTCAGCGGTCGTGAAGTCAGCGAGGGAAAGAATGTGGTGACGAGTCCAGGTGGTATTAGACATAAATAGCTAGGATTTTTGACTGAAAGACACGTCTACAGCGCACTGCAGGAGGAGCTTCGATGCACACTGATACCGCCTTTGGAGGCTACTTGCGAGTTTGGTTCCCACTCATATTGTTTCAGTGGGGCTCATTCTATCGCATTTCTACAGTTTTTTAATTTACATATGCACCAGGAATCATATCACCTGACATCTATCAAAATAGATACCTGTTTACCTCAATGACTCACTTGATTTTAAGTCATCAGTCAATGTAACGAATAGTGACAAAACTTACAACAGATGAAACAGGTCAGGAGCTCTGTGAAGTCTTGGTACATTATGAAACAGTGTTCCCAATACAAATCAGCCATGCAACTTGATGACCCACAGTATTCCCAAGACAAATTAACCATACAACTTGATGACTTGCTGCTGAGTCAACCAGCAATAGACTACAAACCACTGATTGTTACACCAAAAACATTGCTGGTAGATGTCATTACTTTGATGAACCAAAAGCGAATTCATTGTTGCTCATTATCTAGCGTTGATTCACCATTAGATGCATTGACCGCATATCAGACAGGTTCTAGCTGTGTCTTAGTGATGCAAGGAACAGAATTATTGGGCATTTTTACAGAACGGGATATTGTACGGTTAACAGCGGATAGCGTTGACTTTGGAAAGATGACAATAGCTGAAGTTATGACGCAACCAGTGGTTACCCTGGAGCAAGCTGTTTTTAAAGATGTTTTTGCCGCTTTATTTTTATTTCGGCGGTATCGCATTCGTCATCTACCGATAGTAGGACAAAAAGGTGAACTTATTGGTGTCGTTTCCCACAACAGTATTCGTAGCATTTTACGCCCTGTTCATCTCCTGAAGTTCATGCGTGTCGCAGATGTTATGACAACCCATGTCATTCGTGCTCCAATGACTGCTTCGGTATTGACTTTAGCTCAGGTTATGGAAGAGTTTCGGATTAGCTGTGTGGTGATCACCGAGGAACACCCACAGTTAGATTTAGGACAATTCGTTCACATCCCCGTCGGAATTGTCACTGAAGAAGATATTGTACAATTTCAGGCAATGCAAGTGAATCTATCTGAAGTTCTGGCGCAAACTGTGATGAGTACACAGCTATTTCTGCTCAATCCTGAGGATTCTTTATGGACTGCTCTTGAGGAAATGCAACGGCGACAGACGCCAAGATTGGTAGTGTCTTGGAATGGAGGAACAGGGATAGGCATTGTGACTCAAAGCAGCTTACTGCGAGTCCTTAATCCAGTACAAGTGTATGAAGTTATGAAAACTTTGCAGCAGACAGTGAGGTGGTTACAAAATGGGTCATGACGTTTGTAGTCGCACGCCCATCGCAATGACAAACCTGTTAAGCTGTCACGCCTTCCTAAAGTGAGTCTAGAAGAAGAAAAAATAAGATTTTTCATCCAAGCACTGTCGTCGGTCTTGGTTTCAGGATGATTTATCTTATGCATGCTGTGCAAACCTCTTTATATTTTTTGTATATATACAAAAATCGCTCAAGCTGATACTATACTTCGAGGCATTTATAATGGTGAGTCTAGCGCGCAGCAGAGGAGCCCAGTGCCACGCACACGCCCTCGGGCAAACGCTAACGGCGATCGCCATAGACATACCCGAAAGGTGCAATCTAAAAATGTCAGACCTAGAAGTAAGGACTCCTGAAAATAGGCACTCAAGAACTCAAGAATCCCCCGACTTCAAGTCGAGGGAGTATCAATTAACCCTCGTCAGGTTTGCTTCTACCAAAAGTGGCAGTAACAAAAAGTGGCAGTAGAATTGCTACTTCTGCTAAGTTCATGTAAACAAATCTTTACGAGGACAGATTGATGGAATCAAACAACGCAACGTTCGAGCAGCAAGTCTTAGAACTCACTAACGAAGAACGAGCCAAGAATGGTCTTTCACCTCTCAAAGCAAATGATGAACTGAACTATGCTGCTGATACATATGCTGAAGAGATGTCACAACGTGGTGTCTTAAGTCATACTGGGGAAGATGGCTCTCAACCGTGGGATCGAGCCGAGACAGTTGGCTACGAAGCTCAAACGATGGGAGAGAATATAGCTGCAGGTCAAACAACACCGGAACAAGTTGTTCAAGATTGGATGAATAGCTCTGGACACCGAGAGAATATCCTCAACCCCGAATATACTGAGCTTGGTGTTGGTTTCCATGACGGCTATTGGGTTCAGGATTTTGGTAGTGGTGATACGAATCCTGTTAGCAACATACCAGACTCTACATCTAACCCAGAGGTTGCATCCGAATCAACCTCTGCTCCGGAATCTACTTCCACACCGACAACGGACACGTTGGACAATATTTCTCCTTCAAACTCTGTTTCTGAACCCACATCTCAATCGACTTCTGACGCTGGTAAAGAAACTGGTAGTGACACACTCACAGACAATCAAGCTCATGACTGGCTGCTCTATGGTGGTACGGGTAACAACACGCTCTCAAGCACTCCTGAAGGTGATACTTCCATAGTTGGTCAAGATGAAAGCTTTGACTGGCTTACGAGCCTTCAATTTAGCGAAGACAAAACTGTTATTGATTGCAGCACAATCCTTGGGACATTATCAGCCTCTCCAACAGATAACTACACTCAAGGTAAGTACACCACCTTTGGGGATAGCAATATGGGAACTTTTTTAGCGCAGCTAAAAGAGGCGAATCCGAATGCTTGGATTAAAGAAACACAAAACACTGCGGTGTAGAGCCACTTTGCTCTTAACACTCAGGTGTATGTGTTTTCGCTGTACTACATTTTGCGGAGCTGATATTGTGCTAATTGATTTTAGCAAATAGAGGAAGCGATTAAGCTTAAGGGCACGACATACCGTCGTGCCCCTAGTACCATGTGAACTCAATGAAAAAAGAGTTCTCATTCGCTAGGATATACCCACTTTGGGGGTTCCATAAGTTTTTTCAGTCGTGCGGCTTCAGCTATTTCATGCATTTTTTCCAAAGAAGTCTCTTGAATGAACTTTGATGCAGCATCTACGTGCGATTTTTCATCAGAAGCACTGTCGTTGGTTTTGCTTTCTGGATTATTTACCTTATCCTCTTCCACGCAAACCTCCTCATTGGTCATTTTGAGAACAGCAGTCATTGGCAGGAATTCGTACTGTGAAGTCAAAGGACTTGTGTTACTTTAGTAAATCTTAACCTTGTGACTGCCTTCTGTAACCTTCTATGCAATATTTCTAAAATCTAAAATTCTACCTAGACGACTCATGCAGAGTCTCTACAATCGAGAAAGGATTGAAATATATTCAATGTCTTTGTTCAAAGGGCGCAAATGTCGGAAATTTTTGCTACGACTGGAACCATCGCCGCGATCGCCACTGCTGTTGTTCCTCAACAGGGTAGTGTCGGGATTGTGCGCGTCTCTGGTTCACAAGCAATGCACATCGCCCAAACTCTTTTCTCTGCACCCGGGCATCAAGTTTGGGAAACTCACCATATCCTTTACGGTTACATCCGCCATCCCCAAACGCAGCAACTGGTAGATGAAGCACTTTTGCTCATCATGAAAGCACCCCGTTCCTACACCCGTGAAGATGTGGTGGAATTTCACTGTCATGGCGGAATTATGGTGGTGCAGCAGGTTTTGCAACTCTGTCTGGAAAATGGTGCAAGATTAGCACAACCTGGAGAATTTACCTTGCGGGCGTTTTTGAATGGGCGACTAGACTTGACTCAAGCAGAAAGTATTGCTGATTTAGTAGGAGCGCGATCGCCTCAAGCAGCACAAGCCGCACTTGCTGGTTTACAAGGGAAATTAGCCTATCCTATTTGTCAGCTACGGGCGATCGCCTTAGATGTTTTAGCAGAAATTGAAGCGCGGATAGACTTTGAGGAAGACTTACCTCCGCTGGATGATAAAGTCATCATATCAGAAATTGAGAGAATTTCAGCAGAAATTTCTCACATTCTCGCAACTGCTGATAAAGGGGAACTGCTCCGCACAGGTTTAAAAGTGGCAATTGTTGGGCGTCCCAACGTAGGAAAATCGAGCTTATTAAACGCTTGGAGCAGAAGTGATAAAGCCATTGTTACCGACTTGCCTGGAACAACCCGCGATGTTGTGGAATCGCAGCTCGTTGTCGGCGGAATTCCTGTGCAGGTACTGGATACAGCAGGAATTCGCCAAACACAAGACCAAGTAGAAAAGATAGGGGTTGAGCGTTCCCGCCGTGCAGCCAGTGCAGCAGACTTAGTGCTTTTGACCATTGACGCCGCAGCAGGTTGGACAACACTAGACCAAGAAATTTACTCTCAGGTGCAACATCGTCCGTTAATTTTGGTGATCAATAAAATTGACTTAGCATCTGCACAAGGGGTGCAATATCCACCAAGTATCAACCATATTGTCAAAACAGTAGCCGCTCAAAATCAAGGTATTGATGCTCTAGAAACTGCGATTTTAGAAAAAGTGAGATTAGACAAAGTACAAGCTGCAGACTTAGATTTAGCAATTAACCAAAGACAAGCAGCAGCATTGATAAAAGCGAAAACATCCCTAGAACAAGTGCGCTTAACAATTGCCCAACAATTACCTCTTGATTTCTGGACAATTGACTTACGAGATGCAATTCATGCTTTAGGTGAAATAACAGGGGAAGAAGTCACAGAGTCTGTCTTAGACCGGATTTTTAGTAAGTTTTGTATTGGGAAGTAAGTAGAAGGGCAGAAGCGTTCCCTCTGCCTACGCTCCACCAAGGAGTCATATCAAATCCGGTAGCATCTGAATGATTAAAAAACCGCAGAGGCGCAGAGAACGCAGAGGAAGAGGAAGGAGAAATAATTCCGATACAAACGGATTTGATATCAGAATGCAATTAGGTTGGGTTTTATACCGCCACCTTAAGAATTGCTGAATTCAGCAATTCTGTGTTCTTTTTCAAGCTTGGGGTTTCTCAAACACTATCAAATGCTGCTGCGGTAACAAATTTTTCGTTTCACGCCAAACTAAACCAACAGCTTGCATTTCTTTTCGTACTTGCCTCTGAGTCATTTTATGCACAGGCTTAATCATAATAAAGGGATTTTCACCCCGATATTCAACCAGTACAACTCTACCTCCAGGTTTCAACCCCCGAACAATCCCTTCCATCGTCTCTTGTGGGTACTCAAATTCATGGTATGCATCCACCATCAAAGCCAAGTCAACACTTTCTGGTGGTAGATTGGGGTTCGTTAAAGTTGCCAAGATAGGTTCAACATTTGTAATATTATTTTCTTTCTTCAAGAACTCAATAATATCCAGCATTTCTGGCTGAAGATCCACAGCCAGCACTTTTCCCTTTGTTAGGAGGGGAGAAATACGAAAGCTCATATAGCCTGTTCCTGCACCAATATCTGCCACAACATCGTCAGGTTTGAAGTTAAGGATGCTAACTACCTTGCTTGGTTGTTCTTCAGTCTCTCGACTTGGTCGTTCTAACCAAAATGCTCCCGTGTGTCCCATAACTTTAGCTATCTCTCGATCCATATAAAATTTACCAAGACCATCTGGACTATGGATTCGCCGTTGTTCGTAAACAGTAGAAGATGGAGAGGCTGCACTTGCCATAGCAGGGTTAAGTAGCAAGTAGCCCATTATCAGCAGGATAATTATGGTGAAATGTAAAAAATGATATTTGTGTTTACAGTTCATCAACTTCATACCACTCAGTATTGCATACGTTAAATCACAAATGGTTCTAAGTACACATCGCACCATTCTCCCAAAAAGCGTTCAGTAACAAACGGTCTCACAATAAACTTCGGTGGGCGACCATCTCGAACATCAATACGTACAAATGAGTATGGTCGTCGCATTTGAATATCGTATCCATGACGACCAACGAAGAGAAATGAATCCGCAACTTTACGGTCATCACGACCTGAAATCTCCTCAAAAGTCTCCATCAATTGTGATCCCTCCTTTCGCTGACGCCGAGGGTAATGACCGCTACCGCCAGAGATGATGTAGTTGATAAATGAGTCAGCGTGTCCAGTGTCTACGGTGCGGAGGTGTTCTAGACAGTGTGCATGACCATTCAAAATCAAATCGACTATTGAACGACCTTGAGTCAAGGAACCAAGGGTATCTGCAACTTCATCAAAGACCCAACGCAGGCGACGGCGAACTGCCAACGTTTGCGCTTGATGCCACTTAGTCGCCTCTGTAACGTAAGGAGGATGATGGAAATAAATAATACGTCCGCGTACTTGCTCGGTATTCCAAGATTCAATGAGTCTTTGCTTGAGCCAGTTCAGTTGTTCAAAGTCTACAGCAGGCGCTTTATGAGATTCAAGTTGTTTTTCAATGTCAATTTTTATCTCGTCAATTTGGTATAACTTAGCTTTGAGAGCATCAAGTTGTTCAGCTTGTGCAGGTATTTCCGGATTGAGCTTCTCGCATACTTCTAGAATTTGCATCTCCTCTTGTTCTATCTCATGCTGACGATGAACCAATTCACGGCGTTCGGCTTCTCCCTCTTTTGTAGCTGGGAGTGGTAATGGTGCATTAAAAGTATTGGAGTCAAGAGCGAAAAAATCAATCCCGCCATAACGAAAAGTATAATAGCGGTTGGGTAAGCGGGTGAAACGTCCGGGTTCATAACGTAAACAGCGTCCTGTGTCAGTCTTAGCAGTGTAATGATTGTCTAAGTGATATTCCAACTGTTCACCGGAAGTCAGTGCTTGAAGATAGTCAAGAAACGCCCGTGCATAAGCGTCACCTTTATAAGAGCCATGCCAACCTATCTCAATATCTTTGTAGCGGAGTAGGCGACGCAGTGGTCGTGTGCTTCCTGCGAGCAAACGATACATTAATGGTACATCATAGTAATCATGATTACCCAGTACTGGCAGAATTGGCAGGCTAAAGACCATGCGCTCGTAGGAAATGCGTTTCGGGTTTTCGCCATTAACAAGAAACTCGCGGTAAGGTTCGATAAAGTTGGTTGGGTAATACTCATGAGACCCCACGACATAAATGACATCACCTGTATGCAGGACAAAACGGCACTCCTCACGGTGAGCAAGCATCAATTCAGCAATTCGCCGTTGGGGGTGATGTCCATGATGCTCTGTCGTGCCACTATCACCTATGACTATAAAGGAGAATTCTGAATTATCCGAGTTACCATCATCTATAACCATACTGGTTTGGTCAATTCCACGCTGGACAAGACTCGGATGTCCCCACCGTACCCGTTCCTTCATCTTTTGGATTTTCACAGGAATGGGTGGATCAAATATGAATTCCATAAGTCAGTATTCATGAGTTATGAGTCATGTCGTTATTGTCCCATTACTCCCTCAATTCCTCTACTGATACCCTGCTGCTTGCAACGAAAACAGTGTCGCATAGCGCCTTTTTGCTTGTAACAACTCCTCATGAGTTCCTTGTTCCACAACTTCCCCAGCTTCAATGACGACGATTTTGTCAGCCATCCTGACTGTGGAGAAGCGGTGAGATATTAAGAATACCATTTGATTTTTGGTTAGGGCGCGAAAGTGATTGAAAATATCAAATTCTGCTTGGGGATCCATTGCTGATGTTGGTTCATCTAAAACTAGAATATCTGCGTTCGTTCGCATAAAAGCACGCGCAAGAGCAATTTTCTGCCACTGACCCCCAGAGAGTTCTTGTCCAGCCCTGAACCATTTGCCTAGCTGAGTCTGAAAATTTTCTGGTAAATGTTGAATAAAAGGAAGTGCCATGCCTTTTTCAGCTGCAGTTTTCCATCGGGTTTTATCTTCAATGTAGTCCACATCCCCCACACCAATATTCTCACCAACAGTGAACTGGTAGCGGACAAAGTTCTGAAATATAACCCCAATGCGCCGCCGCAGCACATCCACATCCCATTCTTGCAAGTCCAAACCATCGAGTAAGATGCGTCCGGAGTCTGGGGTGTAAAGTCGAGTCAGTAGCTTAATTAATGTTGTTTTGCCAGAACCATTTTCACCAACAATGGCTAATTTCTCCCCAGGCTTCAGGTGGAGTGAAATATTTTTTAATGCAGGTTGCGAACTTCCTGGATAAGTGAATGATACGTTTTCAAAGCGAATTCCGTCTTTGGCTTTTAAACCTTTAGTGGCTTTGCCTTTTGGTTTTGGTACTTCCTCTTCTAGAAAATCATAAAGATTAGAAAGATACAAGTTATCCTCATACATCCCCCCGATGGAAGTTAGGGCATTGGAAAATGTAGATTGTCCTTGGCGAAACACGGTAAGATACATGGTCATATCCCCCAGGGAAATTCTCAGCGCAACTGTCTCCACCACAATCCAGGCATAAGCCATGTAGAAGGCTGCGGTACTTAACAAACTCAGCAGATAACCCCACCGTCCTCGCCGTAGTGTCAAGTTGCGGTCTTCGTCGTAAAGTCTATTGAATAGGTTGTGGTAACGTCCCAGCAACATATCCCCTAGTTGGTAGAGTTTCACTTCCTTGGCAAAGTCTTCTCTAGCAAGCAGCGTTTCTAGGTAATGCTGTTGGCGGGTTTCCGGCGCACGCCAACTAAATAGGCGAAAGGCTTCTCCAGCAAATCTCGTTTCAGCAAAGAATGCAGGCATGGCTGCTAAAATGAGTATCGCCACCGCCCAAAATGAGAATTTCACCAGCAAAACGCCGTAAGTGACAAGTGACAAAGCGCTTTGTACCAAGCCAAAGGTGCGGTTGACTAAAGACAAGGGACGAATTGATGCTTCTCGTCGTGCGTTAGTTAATTTGTCGTAAAACTCTGAGTCTTCAAACTGTGTGAGGTCGAGCGTTAGCGCCTTTTTTAAGATGAGAATGTTAACTCGCTGACCAAGAAGCATCCGTAGCAATGATTGGCAAACCGTGAGTCCTCGCTGACTAAGCGCCAGTAAAGCTACGGCGATCGCCTCTAATCCCACATACATTAAAGGACGATAGCTATTGACAAAATCATTGCTTTGTGCATTGCTTTGAGAAGCAACAATGACAGCATCGACAATTAACTTACCGATATAGGCTATAGCTGCTGGTAAAAGACCAGCCACCAAAGTTAAACTCGCAAAGATAATAGTCAGGGAGCGGCTAGTCGTCCATACCAAGCTGATAGCGCGTCCACTGTACCGGAAGACAGCAAGAGATTGGCGCAGGGCGTTGCGTTTTTTACGTATCCTCATATTCTTTTTATAGTGTAAAAATGCCCCTTGTTGCAGCGATACGCGTAGCGTCAAGCCTCTGGCTTATCGCGTTGGCGGCGACTTCCGCATCGCCCCACCCAAAACGCGCATACCCTAGAAAGATAAGGATAGCGCTATTTGTTCAAAAAACCCAAAACTAACCAATTGTCTCGGCTCGAATTTCTTGAATCATGCAAGAAATTTCTTCTTCTGATTCGATATGCTTTGCTAACACTTGTGCAGTCGCTTCAAGCACGCGGTCAGCAAATAATTTTGCTAAGTCTTGTCTTAAACCTTGCCCAATATAAAATTTTAGTAAGGCTTCAAAAGACATATCTCGACTGACAGCGACTTTTTTGAGCGATTCCAAAGTATCTTTTGGTATTTCTATAGATACTGTTTCTTTGGGGCGAGGATGCAGTTGCAGTTTGAATTCTTCTTCAGCCTTGTTCATATAATTTCCTTTCAACGCGAGTAGCCAGACGAGCAGAAACGTGTTGCAAATGTTGGTTAAACGTTTGGATACAGCAATCGAGGGGTTTTTTAAACATGGTCGCGGATTTCCTGGATTTAAAAATCGGTCTAATTTTCGGTCATTTCAATACAAACCTGGTGATGTCAGGTTAGAAGGCAATAAAGTATACTTGCCATCAATTCGTTTACATGCCCTCCAGGTACGCACTCGCCTTCGCTGCAAACAGATTCGCTCTTCAGCATAGGTGTCTTGTTTGGATAAATTATTAAGAAAATATCACAAGACAAAAACTAAATTAAAAGAACGTCAATTAATTTGATGCAGAGAAAGTTGTCAAAATCAACAAAAAAGAAGGATGATTTGGAATAAGTCTGGAAAAATAAAAACCGTCTAAAAACTGCACCACCCTTAAGAGGATGATTCCCAGACCAAGAAGAAAGCGCAAGAACCAAAAAGGAGCAATGGCGAAGAAGCAGGTTTTGACGGCAAAAGAGAAAAACTAACAACAGAACCTAGAATTTTATGAATATCAGCAGTGCAAACACCGCAGTGCAAGTATTGGGTGAGAAATTACCTTTTTCACTCAAGCGCTTGGCTTCTTTGGCTTACAACTATTGGTGGAGTTGGACAAGCGATCGCGTAGCGTTGTTCCAAACCATCGACCCCCAAGTATGGGAACGCTGCGGACACAATCCGGTAGAAATGTTACAGTCAGCGACGTACGAACGTCTTACCCAGCTTGCTGAAGACCCGTATTATCTCAAGCAAATAGGGTCACTCGTACGTGAGTTTGACGAATACATGACCACAAAAGACACTTGGGTGAGTCGAGTTGCACCACAAATTACCCAAGAACATCCCATTGCTTACTTTTGTGCTGAATTTGGCATACATGAATCTCTGGCTGTCTACTCTGGCGGTTTAGGCATTCTTGCAGGTGACCACCTGAAATCAGCATCAGATTTGGGAGTTCCAATGGTTGGTGTGGGCTTGTTGTATCGCCAAGGTTACTTCCGACAACGGTTGAATCGCGGTGGTTGGCAAGAAGATTACTACGTTGACAACCCCTTCTCCCAAATGCCTTTGGAGTTAATGAGAAATCCGCAAGGGGAACCAATCACCATAGAGCTACAAGTTCGCCAACGACTGGTGAAAGTACAAATTTGGCGAGTGCAAGTGGGGCGAGTGAGTCTTTATTTATTGGATAGCGATCGCACGATAATGATCCCATAGACCGCTGGCTGACTGGACACCTTTACGGTGGTAACCAGGAAACTCGCATTGCTCAAGAAGTCGTCTTGGGAATTGGCGGTGTGAAGGCGCTAACAGCCTTGGGGATTCAACCTTCTGTTTATCACCTCAACGAAGGTCATGCTGCATTCTCCACTCTAGAAGTTGCGCGACAAGAAATTGAGCGCACTGGCAAATCTTTCTACGACATCGAAGCCGATGTGCGAAATCGTTGCGTCTTCACCACCCATACACCCGTTCCCGCTGGTCACGATGTCTTCTCACCTGACTTGATGGACTCCTTCTTTGCCCACTACTGGACCAAGCTACGTCTATCCCGTGAGCAATTCTTGGCATTGGGCGCACGGCGACTGGGTGACCCTTGGGAACCCTTTGGTATGACGGTTTTGGCACTGAGGATGTGTCGTGCAGCCAATGGCGTAAGTGAGTTGCACGGTCATGTTTCTCGTAAGATGTGGACAATTTTATATCCACAACGTTCTGAAGATAAAGTTCCTATTGGTTACATTACTAATGGTGTTCATGCGCCCACTTGGACTGCTCCCTTAATGGCAGAGTTGTACGCTCAATACTTAGGTGAAGACTGGAAAACTCGTGTCATTGACCCGAAGACGTGGGAAAAAGTTAACGATATTCCGGATGAGGAACTCTGGTGGCGACACCTCGTCTTGAAAGAGAGACTCATTGCCTACACTCGATATAAAGTGAAAAAAGCACGGGAACAACGGGGTGAAGAATACCACAAAATTCAGGCGGCAGAAACACTGCTTGATCCCAAAGTGCTGACTATCGGATTTGCAAGACGCTTTAGCCCATACAAACGGGGTCATTTGCTTTTGCGTGACGCCGAACGAGCAATCAGAATTTTTGGCAATGCAGAACGTCCCGTACAAATTATCTTTGCAGGTAAAGCTCACCCAGCTGATGAAGAAGGCAAACGGATTATTCAACGCTTGATGGAATGGTGTCAGCATTCAGCAATTCAGCATCGAGTCGCTTTTATTGAAGACTACGATATTTATGTTGGTCAAAAACTGGTGCAAGGTGTCGATGTCTGGTTGAATAACCCCCGTCGCCCCTTAGAAGCATCTGGTACAAGTGGACAAAAAGTCTGCTTTAATGGTGGAATTAATTGCAGCGTGCTGGATGGCTGGTGGTGCGAAGGATACAAAACAGATGCAAATGGTCAAGGGATCAATGGGTGGGCAATTGGTGAGGATGCTCACACCAGTGATCAGGATTTACAAGATAGCATAGATGCGGAATCCCTTTATAAGCTATTGGAAGAGCAAATAGTGCCTTTGTACTACGACCAAGATGCTAACGGTACTCCTCACCGCTGGGTACAAATGATGAAGGCATCAATCAAGACGAATGCACCACTGTTCAACACAGACAGAATGATTGCTGATTACGTTTCACAGGTATACGTTCCAGAAATTGCCACTCGTGTGGAACCGATTTTAGCGAAGGTTCTGGTGTAAAGAATTTTAAGTTTCTTGGTTCAGCATTGAGGCAGGTTTTAAACCTGCCTTTTTCTTCTTTTATTGGTACAGGACTTACGCAAAGAAACCCGGTTTCTACCAAAAATCGTTTGTTTTGCAACCAAATACGAACGAAGAAACCGGGTTTCTAGCAGATGGTGCGTAAGTCCTATGGTTGTAGAAACAAATATCCGTATCTCTTGAGGCAAGAATTTTTAAAATATATTTGGATAATAAAGTTGGCTATGCATGAATGACAGGACTAGTCTAGTCTTGGTTCAATGATTCTTTAGTATCAGGAAAGTATCAAAAATGCCTGAACAGAAACTGCCTGACGGTCCTCAAACTCACCCTTTGGTACAGACGCTTCAATGGCTAACTAGCCCCTTAGAATACATGGAAGCTTGTGCTCAACGCTATGGTGATATCTTCACTCTCAGGATTGGTCCAGTTTTTAAGCCACAAGTATTCATTAGTAATCCCCAAGCCATGCAACAAATTTTTACCACTGATCCAAAACTATTGGATTCTGGCGAACCAGCGGGTATTAAATCACCTTTATTGGGGCGACAATCAATGCTAGCGTTGGAAGGTAAGCCTCACCAGCGACAACGAAAGTTGTTGACACCGCCCTTTCATGGAGAAAGAATGCTAGCTTATGGTGAGCTCATTCCCGATATTACCAAGCAAGTAACGAATCAATGGCAGGTAGGTGAACCCTTTTCTGTTCTACCTTCTATGCAAGCAATCTCCTTCCAAGTCATTTTGAAAGCTGTCTTTGGTCTAGAGGAAGGTGTACGTTACGAAAAGCTCAAAGCAGTTCTGATTGCGCTGCTCAATCCAAAAACACCTATATTGACGGCGCTCATGTTTCTTTTTCCAGTACTCGCACGGGATTTAGGTCCGTGGAGTCCTTGGGGAATCTTCATACGCCGAAAACAGCAAATAGATGAACTCATCTACGCCGAAATTCGGGAACGCAAAGAACAATCAGATACATCTCGAACTGATATCCTCTCTTTGATGATGGCAGCTCACGATGAAGCTGGTGAGCCGATGACGGATGTAGAATTACGCGATGAGTTAATCACTCTGTTAGTAGCTGGTCATGAGACGACTGCAACTGCTTTAACGTGGGCATTTTACTGGATTCACCATTTAAGCGAGGTGCGTGAAAAACTGCTGCAAGAACTGGATAGCTTGGGTGAAAACCCTGATGCAAACGCTATTTTCAAAGCACCCTATTTGAATGCAGTTTGTTCTGAAACATTGCGTCTGTATCCAGTGGCGATGTTGGCATTAAATCGAGTGGTCAAATCTCCGCTAGATATCATGGGCTACAAGTTTGAGCCTGGTACTTTAATAATTCCTAGTATTTATTTGACCCATCATCGGGAAGATTTATATCCTCAGCCAAAGCAGTTTAAGCCAGAGCGTTTTCTGGAACGTCAATTTGCTCCTTATGAGTATTTGCCATTTGGTGGTGGTAACCGTCGCTGCATTGGTATGGCGTTTGCCCTATTTGAAATGAAACTGGTTTTGGCAACGGTGTTGTCGCAATGGCAGATGGAACTAGCTGATAGCAAACCGGTGCAGCCAGTACGTAAGGGCGCTCTGATAGGACCAGCAGGAGGTGTGCGGATGGTGGTAACGAGGAGGCGCGCTCAAAATGAGCGTGTTTTGGAGACTAGCTCTAGTTCAGTTTGAAGATTGATAGTTTGGGCTGGGATGGAGTGTGGCAGCGTTAGCTTCCATTAATGAGTCAATCTTTCCTAAACATCGGTTAGATAGCAGATTGCAACTCGGGAAAACTCATTTGACTATCGGTTCCATTCTTGTAATCGGATTCTTTGAATATCTTTAAACAGATCTGATTTAAATTGGTATCCAAGCAGTTGTTTGAGCTTAGGAGTTGCCCGTTCTAGCACTTCTTGCCGCACATCATGCAACGGGTCTTCAAGAGGACGCACGAACTTAGGACCATAGTTGCCAAGAATTGAGACTCTTGGCTTCTCTGTAGCATTGACAGAGGTATCGTGCCAGCAAAGACCATGGGAAACAACGACTGAGCCAGCCTTTCCAGTGACTTTTTCAGCCGTTTTTGAAAAGTGTACTAAGTCAGGCGGACTGCAAAGCTTCTGGCTACCTGGAGTGAAAAGTGGCGCACCGTTTTCCTCTGTGAAGTCCTCAACCATCCAAATGACTTGAACTTCCATTATGGGATAAGTCGGGAAGGGCGGCT
The DNA here is from genome assembly GCA_012031965.1 of Scytonema sp. RU_4_4. GTDB lineage: Bacteria > Cyanobacteriota > Cyanobacteriia > Cyanobacteriales > Nostocaceae > Brasilonema. The sequence continues at coordinate 295 of JAAUSC010000029.1, read as the reverse complement.
TCATTGTCCAATAAGGATAGTCTACGTGTACACCCATGTTTGTCGCACCAGGGTTGAGTATGTGAGCCGAGAAACCACCAAGTGTCATGTCTTTCCCCAAAATAGTCTCGATGATTTCGATTATTGTTGGGTGCTGCACCATCAACTCGAAAATTTCCCCTTTGTAAATTAACCCTCTTTTATCACTCTCGCCAAAGTATAATTAAGGGCGATCGCAAAAACTGAGACAGAGAGTATGGTTGAGCCTCGTCCACCCGCGCCCACAGTAAAATTTGTGGACGAATACTGCCAGTTG
>JAAUSC010000187.1 GCA_012031965.1 Scytonema sp. RU_4_4 | reverse complement strand
TTTTGGAAGTACGTACGCTCATCGAGTCTTTGAGACTCGCTCACGAGTGTTTAAGACTCTCGCACGAGTCTTTGAGACTCTCGCTTGAGTGTTTAAGACTCGCTCACGAGTCTTTGAGACTCGCGCTTGAGTGTTTAAGACTCGCTCACGAGTCTTTGAGACTCTCGCACGAGTGTTTAAGACTCGCTCACGAGTGTTTGAGACTCTCGCACGAGTGTTTGAGGGCAAAATTTCAACTTCTAACTCCCCCCTGTCCCCCTGTCCCCCTGTCCCCTTGTCCTGTCGGAGTTACTGGCGCTTTAGCTACAGCGGTGGAACAGATTTGAGAACCTCCCGCTACTTTAGTTGGAGCAGTCGAAGACCTTTTTAAAAAACGGTTAATGCTAGTCTGTAACCAGGCACTATCTAACTGTGCTGGTGAAGCAGCATCTACACCCCAACGCCAGCCAAAAAAGGTGGAACGTTCATTAGCAACTACTGCTGCTGGATTTTCTTCAGCACCCCAAACTGCTGCAGTTTGAGTTGTGGCATTATCAGAAATGACGACGCCACCCCTGACTTCACCAAAGAGTCCGTTTTGGTTTGCCCATTCTAGGAATTTTGCTTTTGGTGATGGTTGCAGCTTTTGTGGTCTATCGTGGCTGAATCCCCAATAGCTACCTAGAAGAGTTCGCAGTAGCTGTCGCACTCCCGGTGCGGATAAAGTCCCCACAGGACCGCTTGCAATTAAACGTCCTCCTTTGCTCATCCATTCTTCAAGAGCAATGGCTTGTGCTGGCGTTAATAACTCGACATTTGGTAAAAATAAAATTATGCGATCGCCCCAATCTGCTGCATTCTTCACACTAGAGAGAGGAATCACACAATACTTCACCCCAGTCGCCTGCAAGCGGTTTGTGATTCCTGTCCACTGATTTGCATTTTCTTCACTCTGGACTATGCTCAATACAGGTTCTGAAGTTGTCGCTGTGGCTGGGAGAATATTTAGTAAATGAAATATGAAATAAGGAAAACCTATGATGTAAAATCCTACTTTTTGAATTTTTAATTGAATTTTTAATTTTCTCTTTTTACTTCGTCTTTTTTGATTTATCACTAGACACCCTCACTTTGAAAATTCGCTCATTCGCCCATTCACAGTTCAAAATATGCCTTACGAACACGCTACATGTTAGTGCGACCCTTCCACTGGACGCATACAATGCAATAACTTAGTGATTAGTGTTTGAATGCAAATTATAGATGATTAATTATTGTACTTTAAGTGGTTTGAGACAAGTTTGAATGAATTCTTCAACTCCCGCCACTGGAAATATTTTTATATCCAGTTTGCAAGCCACATCTTCAACACTTATATCATCTAAAAATATCAATTCACCATGTTTCAGCATGACATTTGGTAGCAAAATCCCATCTCCCAAATCTTGCCCCTGTAATTTTAAAAGCAAATCATGACCCGTTAGCAACCCAGTAACGGAAATACTTTGTCCCCAGTAATCGCTTGACAAAGCGCGCATTTTAACCTCTAACCCCTCAACAGAATTCAATTGCTTCAAGATAGGTTGAAACGCTTGTTCTACTGCATTGCCAACAACCCAAGTGAATTTTCTTGGTTGAACCTTTGATGGTAGCAATTTGTCGGCAGCATCTGTAAATTGTTTAAGAAACAAACGAATAGAACCAACACCATTATCTATTTGAGGATAGTCTTCATATTCGGATTCACTTGGCAAATCCTCACCAGCAATCAAAAACCACTCATCAGCAAGCCAAATACAGTTTTGTCTTTTCTGGCGAAATTCCTGCTGTAATAATCGCACTTGGGAAATAACTTCTTGTGCTTTTTTTCGGGTGACGGGTATCAGTTCATCCTGTTGGGGACGAAACCGTGTCAAACCGACTGGCACCACTGCTACAGAAGCAACTGCAGGCACTTCTCCAGTATGGAAAGATGCTAAATCTCTCAATGTTTGTTCCAAATGAATGCCATCATTGATACCAGGACAGACGACAACCTGTGCGTGAATTTGCAGTTTTCTTTTTTGAAACCACTTAATTTGTTGCAATATTTGTCCTGCACGTGGATTTTTCAGCAGTTGAATTCTGACTTCAGGTTCAGTCGCATGGACAGACACATACAAAGGAGACAGCCGCATTTTTTCAATTCGCTGCCATTCTCGTTCTGTTAAATTGGTAAGAGTTAAGTAAGAGCCATACAAAAAGCTCAGTCGGTAATCATCATCTTTGAGGTATAAACTTGAGCGCTTACCTGGTGGTTGCTGATCGATAAAGCAAAATGGGCAACGGTTATTACACTGAATCAAACCATCAAATAGAGCCGTTTCAAATTCTAGCCCCAAATCTTCGTCATAATCTTTTTCGATTTCAAGGGAGTGAGTTTTACCAGCAGCGTCTAAAACTTCTAGTTCCAGTACTTCATCAGCACACAAAAACTGATAATCTATCAAATCACGAGGATGTGTGCCATTAATACTGACAATTGCATCTCCTGGTTCAAATCCAATTTCAGCAGCGATGGAATCTGGTAATACTTTAGTAATTCGGGCAGGACGAATGATAGTCATAAGGTGTGAGTGATGACATGTTAGTTACTATCTATGAGTTAATATGCGATAATCAATAGTCTACAGACCTCTAGGCTCACAAGAGTGATAAGGCACAAGTTTATAGTTTATTGCTACTCATTTTAACTCACTGAAAAATACAGTATTATTTATCACTTTATGTAAGAGTTAATAATATTCTTTACCTTTTAAAAAGGTCAAAAATAAGCGTCTTCAGTTAAAATGAAAGAGATATAGAGCAACTGTATTATTTCTGAAAGTTAAGTATTAAAAGTAGCAGATTACAATTCGAGTGCGGAAAATAATCTCAAGCAATCGTGTGCTGGTAACAACTCTATTACTGAGTGTTGCGCTATTTTTCATGATAGGGCTTTCCCTGTCATTTGGAGCGGTCGGAATGACTCCATCTCAATTATGGCAAGCAATACTCCGTCAAGGTGATACACTCGCTCAAACAATTATCTGGGACTTACGATTACCGCGCACCCTAGCAGCAATCTTGGTGGGTGCGGCTTTGGGAATGTCTGGCGCACTGCTTCAAGGAATGCTGCGCAACGGACTAGCCGATCCATTCTTACTTGGTATCTCTGCTGGTGCAGGTTTGGTCGTTGTGCCAATAATTACCTTAGGAGTATTGCAGAGTTGGGTTCCTCTGGCTGCTTGGATTGGCAGCTTGTTGACAACTCTTTTTGTTTATCTGCTTGCGAGGAGTGGAGATGGAATTTCGATTGAGCGGCTCATCTTGGGTGGAGTTGCGACTAGCTCATTATTTGGAGCCATTCAATCGGTTTTGTTGCTGTTGGCTGACGATGGACGGGTGCAAGCAGCATTAAATTGGTTGATTGGCAGCTTAAATGGAAGAGGATGGAACGTTGTCGTTATTGCGGGACCATATATTTGTTTATCCTTATTGCTGGGAAGTTTCTTAGGTCGTAGTGTCAACTTGCTGAATTTGGGAGATGATTTGGCAGTTGGGTTAGGGGTTTCTTTGGTGCGATCGCGCATTTTTATCGGTGCTATTGCGACACTATTAGCCGCAGGTGCAGTGAGTGTCGCAGGCTTGATTGGTTTTGTCGGCTTAATCGTTCCTCATGGTATTCGCTTGTTCGTTGGGACAGATTACCGAGTTGTTTTACCATTGAGTGCTGTTGGCGGTGCTTTAGTTCTGACAGCAGCTGATTTGCTGTCTCGCTTAGGTGCTGTGGAGTTACCAGTTGGTGCTGTCACCGCACTTTTCGGATCGCCTCTGTTTATTTGGTTGCTGTATCAACGCAAAGGAAATTTTAATTAGTAGTCAAAATCCTAGAACTGCTTTCTTCGTGAGATATGATGGAGACGACTTCTACAAGGTTACATCTAAGTTTCTGCTCGTTTGAGATGTTCTTCGCCCCAATGACACAGAACTTGTAAAACAGGCTCAAGACTTCTGCCGTAATCGGTGAACGAATACTCAACTTTGGGAGGAACATCTGAATAAACATGTCGATTGACAATTTTATCTTTCTCTAATTCTCGAAGTTGTTGAATAAGCATTTTTTCTGTGATTTCAGGCATTAATCGCTTCAGTTCACTGAATCGTCTGGTTCGATCTTTCAAGTGCCACAATATCAAAATCTTCCACTTTCCGCCTAACACTTTTAATGTTGTCTGCACAAATACAGTGCCTTCTGTCTGTTCTTCTGGCATCTACTTCGCTTCACCTCACCTATCTATAGGCACTCACAAAAAAGTAAGTTGGTTTCTTGCAGTAGGGTGGGCACTGCTTACTGTTTGCTCAAACCCTTATTTTTACGTTGTGGGCAGTGCCCACCTACGGTTATTGAGAATGGTGCAAGATCTTAGTATAAGCACTAACAAAAAAGTAAGTACTTCCCAAAAAGTAAGCATAAATATAACCTGGAAATTGTCGAATGAATATCTTTACGATCAAGAAGTAACACGATGTCATCTTTACAGGGAAAAGTTGCGATTATTACCGGCTCCTCTCGCGGTATTGGAAGGGCTATTGCTGAGCGATTAGGACGAGACGGGGCAAATGTTGTGATCACCTATGCTGGCAATCGAGACAAAGCACAGGAAGTTGTCCGGGCGATTGAAGCAGCAGGTTCACAGGCGATCGCATATCAGGTAGATGTGCGTAAGTTGGAAGAAATTCGCGCCCTATTTGAGAAAACCACACAGCACTTTGGTAAAGTAGACATCTTGGTCAACAATGCAGCGGGAAAAAATATCTTCAAACCCACCTCAGAGATGACCGAAGACGAATACAACAGCATGTTCGACATCACGCGTGGTGTGTACTTTACCCTTCAGCAAGCCGCCCATCATTTAGCAGATGGCGGTCGGATTGTCAGTATCTCGACCAGTGGTACGGCAATGGCAATCCCCGCTGGAGGAGCATATGCAGGCTGCAAAGCGGCGATCGAGCATTTTAGCGCAGCACTAGCGAAAGAGTTGGGCAGACGCGGCATTACCGTCAACACAGTTTCTCCCGGTGTGACGGATACAGATGGATTAGTACTCGATCAGGAGCAAGTCAATCAACTGATTGCTCAAACGCCACTCGGACGTTTAGGTCATCCGGATGATGTTGCCAGTGCCGTTGCCATGCTGGTTTCTGACAATGCCCACTGGGTGACGGGACAGAGCTTGCGGGCAAACGGCGGCATTGTGTAGCAGCAAAAAATCTGGCGATTAGAAATCGCGGCTACACAAACAAAGTCTGCCTGCGCGGACTAATTTTAGCCTGCGGAGGCAGGCTTTGTTTGTGTAGCCCCAGACTTCAGTCTGTGGGCAATTTAAACATTTGGGATGCTCCCAATGAAATTTGGTGAATACTCCATACATTTGAAGAAATCGCCAAAACACTAGGAACTTCTGATTCGGGTATATCAAGTTCTGTGCGTAGCATCATCACCAGTTCGTCGCGGTTCGGAAAGGCAGACTTAAGTGCTTCTCTTATGTTCCTGATTGTTTCTCCAGACAAACCCATGAACGGCTACTCCATAGTTAGAAAAAATAAAATTTTGCTGCTGATAACTCTCGTTCCCAGGCTAACTCTCGTTCCCAGGCTCCAGCCTGGGAATGAAATTCGCTTAGGCTCTGCCTCTAGTCGCAAAAGGAGGCGGAGCCTACTACCGCTGCATTCCTTGCCAGAGACAAGGAACGAGACATGAGGGAATGCGTAGCATCATCACCAGTTCGTCGCGGTTCGGAAAGGCAGACTTGAGTGCTTCTCTTATTTTCCTGATTGTTTCTCCAGACAAACCCATTAACGGCTACTCCATAGTTAGAAAAAATAAAATTTTGCTGCTGATTAAGTTTTAACTCTCGTTCCCAGGCTCCAGCCTGGGAATGAAATTCGCTTAGGCTCTGCCTCTAGTCGCAAAAGAAGGCGGAGCCTACTACCGCTACATTCCTTGCCAGAGACAAGGAACGAGACAGTCGTGCAAAATCTGAGCATAAAGAAATATTCACCATATTGGTTGACTACTTCGTAAATCAGCCCAGAAATCTTGCTTTTCTAAACGAGAACAAATAGCACTGAAGGGAGTTCCCGCGTTGTAGGTTGGATTTCTCCAGTCAGGATCACCACTGTGATGCAACACTACTAAATTCCAGTTAATGTCAAAGCATGGGGAACCAGAGGAACCAGGTTCAGTATTGGTTTTATATTTAACAGTTGTACTATTTTCGTTAATGCCAATAATAGCATCTGTGTCAAACGCCAATTTTAATGGCTCGGCTTTTGGATGTTGCACTATTAATAATGGAGTCTCGGGCAAAAATTCATAAGGTTTGGTAGGTAACGAAATCCATCCTCGCTGTGGTGCTTTTGGATCAGAGTTTTTTCCTATCGGTTCTTCTCCAAGAACTCCATCTACTCGAAGCAAAGCATAATCTAATTCATCAAGTGTTGGCAAAGTATTTTTAGTGTAAGGACTTTTATCAATCAGCCAGTCGGACTCTACTAAGCGATATTCTGTACCTTGGTTGATTATTTTGCCATCCGCTAGTTGTTTATAGTCAAAACGTAGAATAACATTGCTGGCATTTGCTTGTCCTGAATCCACAGATTCGATGACATGATAATTGGTAACTACCACATTTGGTGCAATCAGAAAACCTGTACCAAATTCTTTCGTATTATTGTTATTAGTAATTTCTATACGGCAGACTTGCGCTTCAATTGTGCCTAATTTTTCTCGCCATTGATTCACGTCTAGAAAACTATTCGTTTTCTTAATAATTTTCTCTAATGCGCCTCTTGCTGATAGCTGTGGTGGCATAGGAGTCGCAAGATTGAACTCTTGAGCAAAGACAAATAAGGCTGGGTTTCCAGGATTTGACTCACGAGCACCTGCAATCAATTTATCAACCCATCCCTCAGCTTCTGCAGCTTGAATTAATCTGAAAATAATTGCTTGTAAATCACTACCCATTGCGATTGCATTTAGGTTTTTTCCAAACTGGAATTTTACTAATTCAGCCAGTCTTTGCTGCTCTGGAAATGCGTCAAGTAGAGCTTGTGTGAATTGTTTGTATTGCTGACCATTTAGTTTCATGGGTTCTTTTATGCAAGTGCGATATTCATACAGTACAATGCTAGAATTGCCTTAACGTGAGTTAAAGTCGTCTATTTCCATGAGCCAACTGCTGACACTGGAACTAAGTGATGAGGTCTATGCAGCTTTGCAGCAACAGGCTAGTGCTGTTGGACTTTCGGTCGCAGAATGGGTGATTACATCTCTTAATCAACAGCATGGCTCTCTGGCTAGTTCTCATTCACAGACTGAACTTCAGCGAGAAGAAGCACGTCAACGGCTACTTGATTATGCCGGTGCAATTAGCTTAGGCTATGCTACAGGTGTAGATAACGAAGGCATTGATGCTGATCTGGCAAGAGCTTATGCCAATGACTTTTGAGCATTGGAATATGAATCATGCTGCTTGATACGTCAGGATTGCTCTGCTTTCTCCATAAAGATGAACCACAACACAAAAGAGCAGTTGAACTGATTACCACTACAAGCAGAACTCTGCTTACACACAACTATGTTCTAGCTGAATTAGTAGCTCTAGCATTGGTTCGAGGATTCTCGCGTTCAACCGTGCTGTCATACACTCTTGAACTGCTCAGCAATTCAAATGTTCAGATTGTGTGGGTTGATGAGCCACTGCATCGAGAAGCAATGGATTTATTGTTAGCAAGGCAGGATAAAACCTACTCGTTATGTGATGCTGTAAGCTTTGTGTTGATGCGTAGGCAAGGAATTATGGAGGCATTAACAACTGATAAACACTTTGAGCAAGAAGGTTTTACTCGTTTGTTGCGCTCAGCAGCCTAACACTGCGCTGCTGTGGACGGACAAGTCATCAGCTTGTGATGCTCTTGAGTTCCGAAGCAGGACATTGTGCTAGCATATCATGCACCTCATGTGCGACAGTACACAGAGTTTGCGGTGGGGTGAGAAGCTCTTATCTAACGGATTGGCGTAATAGAATGCCATTAGAAGCAAACAATCTTACTGGTGGATATGCAGGCAAACCTGTTGTCCAAGAAATCCAAATCGCACTCCAAGCAGGAGAATGGCTGAGTCTTGTAGGTGCAAATGGTTCAGGAAAATCCACCCTCCTAAAACTCATGAGTCGCCTACTGAAACCACAAACAGGCGCTGTACTGCTAGATGGGAAAGCCATTCATACCCAAAAGGCTTCTGTTGTCGCTCAAAAACTGGCGTTATTACCGCAACAGCAAACGATACCTGCGGGGTTATCGGTGCGACAGTTGGTGTCTTTAGGACGCACACCTCATCAACCTTGGTGGCAATGGGAGTTAGACTCAGAAGATAGAGATAAAGTTGAGAAAGCCTTACATTTAACGCGGATGCAACCTTTGTGCGATCGCCCTATCGAACAATTATCCGGCGGTGAGCGACAAAGAGCTTTTTTGGCGTTGGCGTTAGCTCAAGATCCGCAAGTTCTACTGTTGGATGAACCAACGACTTATTTAGATATCCGCTACCAGTTGCAGTTACTGGAACTGCTCAAACAACTCAACGAGGAACAAGAGTTATCAATTATCACAGTGTTGCATGATGTGAATTTAGCGGCAAGGTATAGTTCTCGCATTGCACTGTTGTGTCAAGGTAAAATTTGGGCAGTGGGAGAACCAAGAATAGTTTTGACACCTCTTAATTTGGCTGATGTTTTGGGTATAGAAGTTGCTGTCTTGGAAACACCAGTTGGTTTGCAAATTTGCTCCTTAGCTGCTCTTGCTGATGAGTACCAAGCTGTATCTAGCAACGAATAAAAATTATGGGAGTAATTATGCAACGTCGTTTCATACTATTTGGGTTAATACTGTGGTTGAGTTTGGGCATTTTTGCTTGCACAAATGCAAAGACTGGACAGGCAAAGAATACAGATGTAAGTACTCCTTCTATATCACAGTTATCCCAACAGTCCGTCAAAAGAATTGTTGCCCTCACATCTCTTTCATCTGATATTATTTATCAACTTGATAGCACAAAAATCGTCGGAATGACTGGTAGCAGTTTATTCAAAAGTGACTCACGATTTAAAGATATTCCCCGTGTGAGTGAAGGGCAAGCACCACCAAATTTAGAGAAAATCGTAGCACTGAAACCGGATTTAGTGATTGGCGCTGAAGGCTTTTCTAATTTGACTACCGACAAACTCAAAGAATTGGGTATGGCAACTTTACTCACGAAGGTTAATAATTGGGAGGAATTAGAAAATTTAACCAAAACTCTGGCAAAAATAATCAATGCCGAGCCAACACCACTATTAAACCGCTATCAAACTTTTTTACCTGAGAAACCGACTCAGAATCTTTCTACTTTAGTGCTGGTTAGCCGTCAACCGATTTTGTCACCAAGCAAAAAAAGTTGGGCAGGAAGTTTGTTAGATAAATTTCAAGCACAAAATGTATCAGCAGATTTACAAGGTAAAATTTCAATACCTGGTTATGTGACGCTTTCTGCTGAGAAAGTTTTAGAAGCAAATCCAGATGTCTTAATTGTTGTGAGTCCTCAACCTGGATTATTAAAATCTTTCAAATCAGAGTCTTTTTGGAATCAACTCAAAGCAACAAAAAATAATCGAGTCTATGAGTTCGACTATTACGGACTTGTCAATCCAGGTAGTATAGATGCGATTGAAAAAGCTTGTCAGCAACTAAAAGTAGCATTATCAAAGTAAAAAGTAAAAAGTAAAAAGTAAAAAGAGAATCCCCCAACCAGGAAAAATGTAGCTTTCTGTTTCTTTTGTTACCAACATCCCGTATAATGTTCGCAACAGATAGGTCAGATTGACTCATGACCTATCGCAGTGTCTTTAGTTTTGATGTGCTTGCAACTCTTACTCTAGGGTAAATCTACCAGCAACCTTTACCTATTTGTAGGAGCTCGTTCAATGACTCGATTGAGAATCAGAAAAAAGTTACGCAAGGCTTATACTAAGGCTTATACTAAAGCAAAATACACGACTCTCAAAGCACTGACTTGGAAACACACGAGTTCAGGAAAATTCATCGCTCAAGTGAGCACGCCAGTCATTGCTTTAACAGCAGTGATAGGAGTTGGGGTTCCTGTTCATGCCTATCAAATATATACTAGCGGGGAAAAAAGATCTGAATACTTTAATACTTACCTCCGTCTAACAAGCACCCCCAACGCTGACACTGCTCGTGACAACTTTCTTGCCAATTTAGATAGTTACGGAACCGAAACGTTCGAGGAAGACCCTGAAAGCGCCCAGCCCCTGACTCTATCCTTCTCTGGTGTGGCAACTGCAATTTTTAACGGTAGAGGAACCGTACGCAATTTACCTACCGGCACCAGCAATATTATACAGGGGACTTACCCAATATCAGGCGACCAATATCTAGAAGGCTCTGTTACCACTGGTCCGCTCTCAGATCCTAATACTTTCCTCAGTTCGATTACTTTTTCTGAGCCAGTAGCAGCTTTAGGATTTTACGCTACGGGTATTAGCGATTACTTTATCAATCCCCCTGTCTTGCTAGAGCTCACACGGGTGGACGGTACTACACAAAAGCTGCCTATCCGCAGTTTTGGACTTCCTTTCGACGTCACAGTACAATACTACGGTGTCATCGCACAAGATCCTAGCGAAGAGTTCATAAAGGTCAGGTTTCTACCACAAAGCTCTCGGAGTGATGGTTTCGGCTTGGATGACATAACTGTCGCCAAGTTGGGTCAGGTAAAGTCTTCTGAATCTGTCCCCGAACCTTTAACAATATTGGGTTCACTAGCAGCGGGTGGTATTGGTGTAGCTTTACGTCGCAAATTCAAGCAACAGAAAGAAACTGCTGTAAGGATTTAGTTCAAAGCTTAAAAAATAATCAAGTCTGCGAGTTCAACGATGACGGACTTGTCAATCTCGACAGCTTAGATGCAGTTGAAAAAGGTTCTCAGTGACTAAAGGCAGTACTATCAAGACAGTCATCAATAGCCCATAGTTATGAGATTGTGGGCTATTGACTCTTGACTATCAAATATTCTTCAAGAATCCTGCTCCTATTGCTCCTAGTATCAGGACACCAAACACCAACCGATACCAGATAAATACCCAAGTGCTTCGGGTTTTTAAAAAGCGCAACAACCCGGCGATCGCTATATAAGAAAATATGGCAGACGAAATAACGCCAACTACCAGGGGAACTATCCCTGCATTCTCTAACCCTCCTCCTAAAACACCTTTTAACTCAACTAACCCAGCTAGGCTAATAGCAGGAATACCCAGCAAAAAGGAAAACCTAGCTGCTGTTGCTCTCTCTAAACCCATAAATAGTCCTGCTGTCAGGGTAGAACCGGAACGAGAGACACCAGGAATTAATGCCAAAGATTGAGCTAATCCCATGAATATCCCATCTGACATATTCAGTTGACTAAATTCCCGCTTTCGTGTACCTAGTTTTTCTGCTATCCCTAATAAGAGCGACATAAAAATTGAAGCAATTGCGATCGCCCCCAAACTCCGCAAGGGTGAATTATCAAAATCAGGAATAAGCTTTTTGATAAGAAGTCCAAAAAAGACAATTGGTAGTGTTCCGATGAGAATTCCCACAGTGACGCGAAAGTCATTGTCTTGGTAATCAGAACGGGCGATCGCTCTTGCTGCTCCCGTGATAAGTTGTGTCAAATCGCCCCAAAAGTACCACAGTACAGCCGCAATACTTCCAAGCTGAATCACAGCGGTAAAAGCAACCCCTGGATCACCCCAACCAAGAATGACAGGGACAACTTTCAAGTGTGCAGTACTACTGATAGGCAGAAATTCTGTAGCTCCTTGTACAAATCCTAAAACAAGAGCCTGGAAAATATTCATTTGTTGTACCCCATTTGCCGGTACGTTGGGTTCGGTGCTGAGAACTTTTATTGGCTCTGCGACAACTGAGATGAGCGCAGATACAACACTTAAAAACAAAAACAATTGACGTTTTGATAGAGCCATTCCTTTACTCATGCTCACTGTCTTTACAACCAAATACACAAACAGCCCACACACAAACCCGGAGGCAAAATAGCTTTTTGCTAGAGTGCTGCGCAGTCAAACTTCTGCATGAAGTCTTCACCTCACAGTTTGGAGCCTATTTTCCCCAAAATATGGAAGTACTTGACGCTCCCACGGCTTTATGCCACATTTTCGCTGCGCTCCAATGTGGCATAAAGCCGTGGGATTCTGGCATCTATTCCCCAATCCCCGTGGATTGGGTTTTCATCCAGTTAGGGGCTGCGCCAAGCAGCCCATTCTCTGAATCAGACATAGCCATTGCAGCTGTGTCCCTCTTTAGATTCAAAGAACAAGCAAAACCATCCCACTGGGCTATATTTCTAGCAGCGTTGAGGTCTGCATTGTGGTAGTGTCCGTGCGAACAATTAAAGTGGTGGCGTTCTCGAATACCCAATGTTCCACAAGTTGAGCAGGATTTTGATGTGTATGGCGCTGGACGTTTAACCAACTTCAATCCTGACATCGCCAACTTGTAGTCTAACTTCATCTCTAATGAGTAGAACGACCATGAGTGACGAGATTGAGCAAAATCGGCACGTTGTTTTTTGGATTGCTTCATTGTTTTTCGACATCCTTCTAAGTCCTCAACCACTACCTCAGCATTTGAGAACTCTGCGAAACGGACAATCCGGCGGGAAACAGTATGAGCCACTGCGTCCATCCAACGTCGTTCTTTCTTGTTCCACTTTTTAAGTGCTCTAAATTTTTTAGCTTCTTGTAGTTGTCTGCGTCGTTTTTGGAAATAACGACGACGATGCATAACTTCTTTGCCACTAAAAAACTTACCAAACCCTTTCTTGGGAGCTACCACAGCAAGGTTATTCTGTCCTCTATCACAGCCGATTCTGTTAGTTGCTATAACTTCTGGAACTTCCTCGGTTATAGAAACATAGACATACCATTTGTTGCGATGCTTAATAATCTTGGCACTGCCTCTTTCAATCGTGCCACCAACAATCCCTTCCAAAACTGGCTGCCAGTGTTTTGATGCAACCTCAATAGGAACACGCTTTGTTCCTTTGACGGTTGGAAAACTAACACTATATGTAGTTCCCACTTTATGCAATGCCCAGTTTTGATTGTTTACTTCTGGTGGCAATTGCTTGAAAGATTTCGCTTTTTTCCCAGCATCAGATGTGGTGTGTCGAATGACTTGATTAGACAGAGCAGACATGAGACGAGTTTGAACTTTAGAAGTTGTCAACTTTCGCCTTTCACTAAGAGGAACTGTTAGCAACCAATTAGCTAAATCTGTTGCCTCCTTAGTCATTTCTTCAAATAGTTCAATCTTTGATTTATTTAGTTGTACAAACTTTAGCTTGATAGTTCTTGTTACTCGTCTCAAATCTATCACCTCCTTGATATTTCTATTTTACCCACCTGGGTAAGTCTGAATCTCAAGTTAACGCAAAGCTTTCGTTAAGAAATGACGGCAACTAAAGTTGCCACGCATTCATCCGCACGGCTTCAAGCCCTGGGCTTTCTGCTCCTGATACTGTAAATGAAATGCTCACAACATTAACACATTCTTCATTCTTAGATTAAGCTAGAATCAAAATGCCCCTAGGGGGGATTTATGTTGTGATATCTTAAATAAGATAAAGAAAAATAACAAATATAAAAAACTTTGGTTAACAATACTTTGTCTTCTTACGCTGCTTCTACTACTACGATCCAGCCAGTTCAGCCAACGAAAAGCAGCTGACGTT
>JAAUSC010000186.1 GCA_012031965.1 Scytonema sp. RU_4_4 | reverse complement strand
AGGCTTTGAGGCTCTGCCTCAACCAAGATAGCAGAGGCAGAGCCTCTTGGTAGCGCATTCCCATGCTGAGCACGGGAACGAGAGGTTAGAGGGGTGTGACCCCTCATCAATTCGCCAACAGCATCATTGGATATACGCGCTCCAATGATGCTTATTGCAAATTAGCTGGGGGATTTTCAGGAACAACCCAGTAATAAAGTGTGTGTTGACGATTCTGAACCTGCACTTGCACTACCCGCTCGGGTTTCCATTCCCCCATATCAAAATCGTGGGATACAATACGTGTACCGGGTTTGAGTTCCTGCAACAGCTTTGGTCGCAACTTTAAATTCACATCAGGTAGTAGATAGAGTGTTACTACAGTTGCGTCACTCAAATCAGTCTGAAACAAGTCTTGTTGGACAAACTTGACGCGATCTGTCACTCCAGCTTTTTGGGCGTTTGCTTGAGCTTGCTGAACCAACTGGGGATTAATCTCTACGCCAGTAGCACGAGAAGCGCTATATTTCTGTACGGCAGTAATCGGAATTCGTCCATCACCGCTACCAAGGTCATAGACAACATCGTTGCTGGAAACTTTTGCTAGTTGTAGCATTTGGTTGACGACTTCCTGAGGTGTCGGCACGTAAGGCACATCAGCCTGACGTTCTTGGCGTTGCATAGTGGGAGCAGGAGATGGGAAAGTGGTAGTAGTTGCTTCTGCTTCAAAATTGCGTTGTTGAGTGCAACCTGCAACGCCCAAACTGACGACACTTACACTAACCATCAGCAATCCAAGTATTCGTTGTAACTGCATAGCACTTTTTGCCTTTGTCAAAATTTTGTTCAAGATTGCCTATGACGAGTTAGAAATAACAGAGGTATGCCAGTTAACACCACAAACACTAGAAACACAGAGGTGTAGGGTTTCTTTCAGAAACCCTCTTCCCAAAGTTCCGCTTCGGGGCAATCAGGCTCCGCCTGGTTGGGGCGTAGGGCGCGCTACGCGCTCGCGCTTAGAACCACCCGCCCAAGGTGGAGGACCTTGAGGCGGACGAATATCAATGACAGAACCATCTGCACGAGTAATCGAAAAGGCATCTAACTCACCACCTCTGCCCAACTCACCCGTAACAGTAACCTGCTCACCAGACTTGAGATTAATTTCACGCCACCAACGCGGTCCCGCATCAACAACTAATTGCCCTGTGCCATCGTCGATAATGAAATCATTACCGACAATTTGTGTAACTTTACCAGATACAGTTGTGCCGTTGGCACGCTGTTGTAAATCACTAATTCTAGTTCTGGTTTGCGTTTGTGCCAAAGTAGGTAAGGTTGGAATTGTAATTACAGAAATTGCTGCCAAGGTTAAGCCAAAGAATACTTGTTTATCCACCGCTAATTACCTTTTAACTCTGCTTTCTTCATTGTTGAAACAAAATGTGATGAGAAAGTGACGGTAAGAACGCAGATGAATTTTCAACAGCAGTTCAATTCAACTGAATGCTGAAATTTAAATTTTCTAGCGGTGCTTATACAAGCCAAATAGAGGAGCAAGAATCGCCCCAAAAACGAAGCCTCCTGCGTGTGCCCAGTAAGCAATCCCCCCAGTTTCCATACCAATATTGGAGCGAGCCTGTAAGCTGGCAATACCATAGAAAGCTTGCTGGACAAACCAAAACCCAAGAAAGAAAAATGCGGGAACTCGTACCGTAGTCAAGAAAAATCCTAAGGGAATTAAGGTGAGAACTTCGGCTCTTGGGAAACGAAGAATATATGCACCTAAAACTCCGGCTATAGCACCACTAGCACCCAAGGAAGGAATCGTGGAATTTTGTGAAAAGAACCACTGAGACAGCGCTGCTAAAACGCCACACGTCAGATAAAAAATTAGATATTTCACATGACCCAAGCGGTCTTCAATATTGTTGCCAAAAATCCACAAAAAGAGCATATTCCCTGCCAGGTGCAAAAAACCGCCATGTAGGAATTGGGATGTAATCAAGGTCATCCACTCTGGTATCACCTGATTATCCAAGCCACTGGGGCAAGTGCTTGAAAGTTGGCATGGTACTAGCGCCGCGATGTAGAAAAGCCCTTGCAGTTGTTGTGGTGTCAGGCTCAGTTGGTAAAGAAAAACAACGATATTAGCAACAATTAGCCCATAAGTCACATACGGGGTAATTGTTGTCGGGTTGTTATCTCGCAGAGGAACCACGATTGTTTATCCTGATAATTGCCACTTGAAAACATTTAGAAATTGTAGCCTACACCTACTAACAATCCCACATCAGTTTCATCAATAAAACTGACATTCACTCCGCCCGTTGCTGTTATCTGTGGAGATAAAGGAACATCTACACCTCCAGAAATTAATGCGCCAACGGTGCTATCTCTGCCTGTAGAAATTGCCACGCCACCGCCAATATAAGGCGCTACATTCAGTTGAGTGATTTCCAAATTTTCTTGGGGAAAATCTACAGTGAGTGGAACAAGAAAGACTGTATTATCCCCAATTAAAGCCGCAGGACGCGCAGATAAATTTTGTGTGAGTCCGATTTTGCTAATCACAGCAAAAGAACCTTCACCTAAGCGTGTATCGCCAGTCAAGCCAATGTTACCGCCTACACCGATATAACTAGAACCCGAACGGGTGGTTCTACCAGGCTCAAAAGTTTGAGCTACTTTCTCAGATTGAGTTGCTGATGGAGTTTGTCTGGCTTGAGGTTGTGTGGATTCTGTAGTCAAGGCAGATGCAGAAGTAAGAGCAGTACCAGGAGTTTCACTTACTTGCTCTGGCTGATTTGCTGTGAGATTTGTAACAGAACTGGCTTCATTAACAGAAGTAGAATTTGTATTTTCAGCACGAGCTGGCAAAGTGCTACCAATAATAGCCACAGTAGCAAGAGTTAGCAAAGTAGAAGTGCGCTTGAAAAAATTAATATTCATGGATATTCCTTTCTTTTCATCCTGTTGTCTCTAGTATTGACAACAAAAGTGAATAGAAAGTGACAAATATGAAAATGCTATTGCAAATTTAACAAAAAGAACTCAGAACTCAGGAGTCATCCGTCAGAATGAACTTCTGTACGACTAGGTGATGAGTAGGGGGTTTAAATCCCCACCGTCTACACGGTGTCTACAATTGGTTGGGGTCTAAATCCCCATCCAATTGGTCCCAACTGTACGCTCCGGGGGCGTAGCCCGTTCTGCGTTCTGACAACTGAGTTCTTTTTTAATAACGGAATACAGCAGCTAACAGTGCATTTTCTGGTACTAATTCTGGCTCAACTGCATAAACTGTTCCACCATTTAACAAAGTATGAATAGCAGCAAAATCCATTAAATCCTCGTCACCAATTTCTTTCTCTTGATGCAATTCAACTTGGTTAGATTCTGGAGTAAAACTTCCCCACTGCTGTATACCTACCGCAACAAACAAAGTATCAACCAGCTTGTAGTAAGCCATAGGAACAATTTCTTTAATATTGTTACTAGTTTGTCCTGTACCTGTTAATTCCTGATAGCCTTCAGTTGCTGCTTGCTGAGCTTGCTCAAAGTAAGGCTGGACAATTTTCCAAGCTAACGAGTGTAACTCTTCTGCTTTTAACTCATCTGGGTTACCTGTAACTCCTTCATCCATCAAATGGGGATAGGTATTCGCTTCTTTGTAAATCGAAAACAGATATTCTACACTCGCCAATACTAAAGGCGCTTGTGGATGGTTAAGCAACTCTTGCAATCCTCTATCCACTTGACGAAAGTATCTCAGGATATTAT
Organism: Scytonema sp. RU_4_4; assembly: GCA_012031965.1. Lineage (GTDB taxonomy): Bacteria > Cyanobacteriota > Cyanobacteriia > Cyanobacteriales > Nostocaceae > Brasilonema. Next base: position 10,198 of record JAAUSC010000186.1, on the reverse strand, counting down.
CTTTTTGCTCATCATTGCCAGCACCATGACCATGAAATATTGCAGCGCGGTCACTGTTGCCTCCTTGTGGTGTGCCAGTATGGAACTGTAACTGTTTATCAGTATTATCATATTTCAGCGCCTCGGCAATACTTTGAGGCACGTTTTCTAACTCAATTTTGCTGACACTGTAGCGTGTACCCTGAAACAATCTCACTTGATTTTGACTGATAGCTAGAATATAAAATTGTCCATCACCTGTAATTAGAGATAGCAATGGCTTCAGGTGAAAGCGGTCAGTGACAACTACTAATTCCTCAAAATTAAGCGGCAGAGTATAATAGCTAAACAAATTATTAGATATGAAAATGGCTAATCCATCACTTTGGTGCTGCCAAAATTGATATTTATCTATTTCTTGTGCTGGTTGGAGCAAATCTCTGGAATCTTGAGAGCGAAGACCACTATTAATCAGCTGTTCCTCTGCTTCTCGCATCAAATTTTTAAATCGAATTGAATTTTGTTGCGTTTCTGTCCCCAACTTAATAGTAGGCATATAAATTGAGACACAAACCCCATCTGGTTTTTCTACTAAATTTTTTAGTTCATCAATAGACAAGAATTTCATGTCTTTTCCTCCTGAATCAAAATACAATATAGTGACGCCAATGTCAGCAAATCAAATAATCTTAAGTTACATTTCTGACTAAAAGTCCCAGCACTGTAGAAACAATCGTCAGAACGACAGAAGCTAACAATGCAGGTAAAAAACCAGCAACAAGAAAACCAGGAACGAGGAATCCTACCAGCAAAAGCATGAGCGCATTAACGACAAAAAGAAACAAACCTAGCGTGACAATGGTAAAGGGAAACGTCAAAATCACCAAAAAAGGTCGAACAATTGCATTGACTAACCCTAAAATCAACGCGGCAACTGCGGCTGTGCCAAAAGTGTTAAACTCAAAGCCTGGTACAAAATAGGCTGTAAGCAATAGTGATAGAGCCGAAACTAGCCAAGTTAGTAAGAAGTTTACTATCAACATGCTCAAATATTGTCCCTGGTCAAAGTTTGATACCAGTTGTCATTAAAGATTGTAAATAGGGCAAATGGGGAGATGAAGAAGTCAAAAGATTTTTTGAATGCGTGACTTTTAACTTTCCCCCATTGCCCAATCAGCCACAACACGTATGGGTTCTAAAACCCATTACACACAACAGTTAGAGGTCAAAAGGAGTGATAACCTCTTTCTCTAGCTATCTTCAGTATTGCCAAAAAATGTGAACAGAAAGTGACAGCACCAACTACTGCGGCTATTTGAGCGGCAAAACTATTTGAAAAGTTGACCCCTTCTCGACTACACTTTTGACACTAATATGACCACCGTGTGCAGAGACGATTTGTTCGATAATAGATAACCCTAAGCCATATCCGCCAGTTTTGCGCGTTCGCTTTTTATCCACCCGATAAAACCGCTCAAAAATATGTGGTAAATCAGCTTCAGGAATACCGATACCATTGTCTATAACTTCAATCACAGCCCAATTTGACTGGGTGAACAGCCGCAGCTGAACTTGACCGCCAGCGGAAGTATATTTGCAGGCATTACCGAGCAAATTATCTACTGCTTGACGGAGCAAGTTGGTATCAGCTAGCACAATCACACTGGCAGCTGGTAAAGTATAAGTTAGATTGAGATGTTTTGCAGCCTCTTGTGTTGCATATTCATCTGCTATCTGTAAAAGTTCGCTCTTCAAGTCAACTTCTTGTAAAGATTGAGGAGATAATCGACCTGCATGACGCGCCAGAAACAGCAGATTATTCACCAGAGTATTCATTGATTTGGCGACATCGAAAATCTTCCCGAAGCGCTGACGCTGCGCTTCAATATCGTTAGATTTAGACAGTAAGCCATACTGGGCATTGCTAGTAATAGCTGACAAGGGCGATCGCAATTCATGGGAAGCATCAGATGTGAAGCGTTGTAGCTGATTGTAGCTGTCACGAATGGGTTGCATTGCAATTCCCCCCAAACACCAACCAGCCAAACCGATAACCCCCAAAGTGACTGGTACTGTCAAAAGCAAAACCAGGCGTAACTGAGCCAGATTATTTTGCACGGATGCTAGCGGCGTTGCAACTTGGAGATAACCGATTAATAAACTATCCTGATAGACGGGTAGCGTTAACTGACGGAGCCAGGTAAGGGTGGGCGCTCCCTTTGAGGAGTGAAACGTGGTCTTGAGAGTGTGAAAACCAGGGGCTGCTGTAACCTTTGCCTCTGGGGTCGTACCGAAAAATTGCACCATTTGCCCTTTAGTATCGTACCAACGCGCATATACGAATTCAGTACCCTGTGGTGGCACGTTACTCCCTAAAAGCGGTACATTTTCTAGGTCTACCTGTTTTTTACGCAGATCGTACCTTGCGTTCACCGTCATCACTCTGGATTTTTTGTGAAGTAAGCGATCAAGATCCTCTAGCTCATCTAAGACTGCTTGGTAGTAAAGTACTCCCGCAAAAACGACCAAAATGCTCCCCATCGTTAGGGTAAACCACAGAGCTAAATTGCTACGACTACGATGAAACATCAGGCTTTGGTGAGAGCAGAAAACACGGTGAGACAGCGCTCTTGGGAGGGTTTCTCTCCGCAAGCGACTGCGTGCCTCTTGCAGAGGAGCTGCGCTAACGCCGTTGGGTGTTGTGCCGGAGGTATCACCCAAAGGGGAACACACAGATACGAGGACATGGGGAAAGTTTCTTTTAACAATATCTCCGTGTCGCTGCGTCTTTTAAGTCTCTGCATTTCCCCAACCAGTAAAAAGCGTGCCCTTCGGTTAAGGCAGGATAACGTCTACTACGTAGGGTAGAAAAGCCAAACCTACTAGCAAATCTCCCGTTAGTAAGATTCTAAGGGAGTACAAGTATGAAAATGTAGAGACTCTTAAGAACAGACGCGATATATAGCGTCTCTACTCACGATTAATTCCAAATGCTATTACCCAGATTTTCATCCACTTACTCGTTACCATATGTCTTTGTCCCACTTTTTGCAAAAACTGCACTCTTCCAAGCTAGAGTATCTGTTGCCTCTGCCGCTGCTTCTAATTGCTTTTGGACTTGGTGGTGAATCGTTGACAAACCTACTACTGAGTCGTTCCTACAGTACATCAGACAAGCTCCAAGCTGATACGCACACAGTAAAAGTACAGTTTGCAGTCAATGTGCTAGTAACCAAAGCTGAAATAGAAAAAGAGCAGGAATTTACCGAAGTTGAACTTCAGACCACAAACTCCGTACTCAAAAAGTTAACATTCAAGGTTCCAGTCACAGAATTAAGCTCTGTAAAAGCCATGATTGCTCAAAAACTGGGACTATCTGATGAAGTAGAAACTCTGCAAGCTAATACAGAAATGCAGGTGCAGCTTGCAGTTAAGGTGCTAGGAATCCTAGCTAAAATAGAAAAAGAGCGAGGGTTTACAAAAATTGAGGTCAATACCGCCAACTCCATACTTAAAAAGTTAGAATTTGAGTTTCCAGTCACAGAATTAAGCTCTGTAAAAGCCATGCTTACTCAAGAACTGGGATTGTCTCGTGAAGATACCAGGATGTTTGTAAGCTATCGGGTAAAAAATTAGCAAGCATTCAAGTTAGTTTCCATCAAATAGATCAATTTCTCATAACTCTGGAGCGCCTCTGTTGTCTGGAGCGTAAAGTTTAAAATTCTTGTTCTCAAATATTTGTGCAAGAAGTCTATTCAAAATTAACAAAATTAAAAGGATAATTCTTAATTTTTTACTTTTTATGTTTAATTGTCTGGAGCTTTTAGACTATAACCCATACCATAGACAGTTTTAATCCAATCCGCTGCATCAATTAAATGCAAGCGATGCCGTAATTTGCGTACTAGCACAGTCAACGCATTGCTTTCCGGTTCCGTACCCCACTCCCACAATGCTTCTTCAATCTGCTCGCGGGTTAAGACCTGATTGCGGTGACGCATCAGGTACTCTAGCAATTGAGCTTCCCGTGGTGATAATTCTACACTTACTTGATTGCGTTCAACAGTTAAGTGACTTAGGTGTAGTTGTAAATCTGCAACACGGAGAATATCTCCCACCCACTGGGGAGAACGCCTCCCTAAAGCACGTACCCGCGCTAAGAGTTCCACCAAGTCAGCAGGTTTGACAAGATAATCATCTGCTCCCGCATCTAAACCCGTAACTTTATCCGGCGTGGTATCCTTGGCAGTGAGCATCAACACAGGTGCAGTTTTGCCAAGAAGTCGATACTGACGACAAAGACTTAACCCACTGAGTGTGGGCAACATCCAGTCCAAAATTAACAAATCATACTCTTTTTTGGACAAAAGCCATTGTGCGGTTTCTCCGTCTTCAACGCCATCCACAATATATCCGGCTTCCGACAGCACACCCTGTAATGGCTCTAATTGTTCGGGATCGTCTTCTACCAATAGTATCCGCATAGAGTTTTTTAGCAACCAACGCAACTAGAATTACCAACCCCCCTAATTTAAGGTAGAAAAACCAAACCTACTTTCCGTCTTCCACCAGTAATATTTTGATGTAGATTTTGGATGCCCAGATAGTTCAGACACAAGAAATATTGCGTTTCTGCCAATAGGTAGTTTTTAACCTTACGAATTTTGCAACGATAAACAGAAAAGTTGGTGAAAAGATGGAGCAATTCAGAATTAAGAATTTGAAATTTTGTATTGCTTAGTACTTATTGCTAGGTAAAAATACAACATCTATAATTTCACCTACAACCAAACCCAATGCAGCAAAAACTGTTAAAACCAAAAAGGTATCTATCTTACTGAAGCCAGCAAAAAGCATTTCTATTTCAGCTAAAACTGTAGTTATCAGAGGGATGAAAAGGAGAGTCAATAATCTTGACCACGCTACTGCTAAAGCGATTGATGTACTGATAATTAAACTGACAAGTAAGACGGCAAACAAGCCTTGAGAAGAAAAACTAATCAAACGCTCTAACAAAGAGTTACCCCTACTCGCTACATATAGGGCTACAGATACTATAAAAATTCCAACAAGCCAAACAATGTGATGAGCAGATAAATACCATCCCACTAGAGTGTATGTTAGCCACAGTAATACTAAGGAAAACCAAGGAATCCGGCTCAAGAATCCAATATTCATAATCAAGTCATTAACCTTGCTACTAACAATAATTGAAAATTATACTGGTCAGAAGTCAACATATAAATTCTAGACAACGCCTTTTTACTCTAACCTAATATCTTTTGTCTGTAGCTGAGTTTTATAACTTCTATCTACAGACCTACTTGAAAATTAGAAAAAAGCTTACTCAGGGGTAAAAGATTGACCGGCAAGTTGAGTGTAAATAGTAATTAGGAACCCAACCAAGACAAGAATACGCACTTTGTAACTCAAAAAGAGCAGTCAAATGGGCAGAAACTTTACTTTTAACCTCAATCAACAACAGCGTTATCTCTTTGAACGCTGCAAGACGCCATGTGCATAAACGAGTTCATGTCTAGAGTTGTCCAGATTTAGGCGCTTTCACTTTTTCAGCTGAACCAGATCTAATTTTCCGGAACGAGCCAAGCCAGTCGAAGGTTTCAGGCGACAAATTATGCAAGTTAAATGTGGAACAGTTTAGTCACATAGATTGTCAACATTGGTGACCAATTAGACAATAACAAGAGCCTTATAAGTTTGTAAGAATTTATTAGACTTATCTGGAAATTAGGTTTTGACTCTTGATTTATAAGGCTGATAGGTTAATTTGCGGATATATCTATTGAGAGGTAAAATGATTTCCAATCAACTTCAGTATGCTGTTGGTATATTTTCCAACCCTATAAAAGTGCGACAAGCGCTTAACGAATTGAGTAGTCGTGGCTTTTCGATGGAGAAAGTTTCTGTTATCACTAAAAAAACCAAAATCGATGAGCAATCTGAGGGTGTGAGCCTGAGTGAACCTGCTCTGACTCCATCTAAAGGTGCAGTTGTGAATGGGGTTGCAGGAGCTACGACGGGAGCTTTAACTGCTTTAGCTGGAGGTTTTGCTGCGTTGCTAATTCCGGTAATAGGTTCGGCGTTGACAGTAGAGCTTATTTTAATGGCTCTTTTGGGGAGTGCATCTGCTGGTGGTCTTGTTGGCGCAGTACGAGGTTGGTTTTTTCCCGAAGAAGTCGCGAGTTTCTACGATGACCAAGCTCAACTCTACGACGATGACCAAGTTTACCAAGGAGATTATTTATTGACGGTAAAAAGTACACAGGAGGAGGATATCCGGCGTGCCGAATCTATTGTCAAACATTGTGGTATTGAGAATTGGTGTGTTTTTGACATTGCTATAAATTGAAAACGAAACCAAGTGTTAGGTGGAATTTCGAGACTTGTGTGTACACCGTAGCTTCAAATGATGATCTAATTATTTAATTTAAGAGAGTTTTTACAAAGAAGCATTATGCCATTTGTCCAAAACATCTTTCAATAAAACTTCTTCTAACCAAGTTTTAGCAATCACAGCCAATGGTATCGCCATTAATAACCCCAAGGCTCCAAAAAAACTTGCAAAAAATATTTGGGCAGTTAGGGTGACAGCGGGTAATAACGCTACCTGTTTAGCCATGATAGTAGGAGTTAACCAATAACTCTCAATATTCTGAATAACGATATACAAAATCAAAACGACTCCAGCTTTCCAAGGTTCATCTAGCAGGGCGATCGCCATTGGGAATACCACACTCAAAGTCGGTCCAATATTGGGAATAAAATTGAGTAAGCCTGCCAAAACAGCATGGGCTAAAGCTAGTGGCACTTGCAAAATCCACAAACCAATTCCACTCAAAGCAGCAATAAAAACCATTTCAATCAAAGCCCCTACTGTCCAACTTCCCAAACCAGTTGCACAGTGTGAGAGAATTTCGTCAACTCGCTTGCGGTAAAACGAGGGAAATAATCGTATAAATGACTTGCGGTAGGGCTGAGGGTCTGCCAATAGCATGAGTGTTAATATTAACATAAGTAAAAATCCTAAAGAAGCGGTAATAGAAGTCGTTAAGAAGTTAACAGACCTCTCAAATAACTGCATTGCTAAAGGTTGGATTTGTTGAACTAAGTTATTAATGTTGGGTAAATCTGGGTACTCTCCTCCAAAGCGGTTTTCTAGATAATTTATCCAATCTTGAAACCGTGATATTCCTGTAGGGAAAAGTGCCAGAAGGTCTAGAAACTGAGCCGTAAAAGGAGGCACTATCAGCCAGAAAAAGCCCATGAAAAATGCTATTAATATAAAGATACTTAGCAAAACAGCCCAAGAACGCTTGATGTGTAATTTTTGCAATTGTAAAACCAATTGATTTAAGGCGGTTGCTAACACTACTGCTGTAAACAAAAGCAAAATCAGTTGTTTAATCTGCCAAAGGATATATAGGGAAGCAATTAAGCTTAGTAAGCCAACCCATTGACCGAGTTTCACATGTGTTCAACTCCCATTGATGAGGCGAGCGATACGCCTTTAGGTGTCTGCGCTTTGCGCAATCGCTCCTGTGTGCATGTAAGCGCATTTGCGCCTGGATACTGATGTCTTGAGTATGAGCAACAATTGTGAATAAAAAGTGACAGCAACAAGCTTTCTTTCAAAACTGGTTTGGCTTAATATCACTTCTACGCTTAGTTGATTTTCTTCCTGTTTTGGTTGAAAGTGGATAACGTTTTGAAAAGTCTGCTTCCATTAACTCCAGGAGCTTTTCATCACACAGCAGATGGTCAATCAGAGCCATTTGCTCGTCCATTTCACCACTTAGGAGCAAGATAATCTTAAACTCCCGGTCAATGTGATATTTTTTCCATAACACCTCTTTTGTGCCTTGTGATTGAGTAAATTTTTTGCTTTCTCAATCACTGTAAGGCTTTTGGGTTTCGCACTCCTGACTAGTCTACTCTGAAAATAAATTTTCATCCGTGGTGCTGAACTGAAAGTTCATGACCCACTAAACTCCAGTAAGAAGGTTACAAGCAAACACAGCTTAGTACATAGTTACTAATTAATAGAATCAAAACTTAAATACCAACAATTGACCCATTGTTGGGAAAATTGAAAAATCTGACCCAACACGAATGCCTGCCGAGATAACGGCAAAATGGAACACATTGTAAAGTTTTATTGCAACACTTGCTTTCTAATTTACTACCTTGCCCATAAATAATATGAGGAAAATCAACGTTGTACACGGCAATATCGACTCTCCACTCTATCCCCTGTCTCAAACTTGTCAATTTCTGGTCATATTTGGGAATGTTTTCATTACGATCTGGCAAGCTTCAGCTAAAAATTAAAATAGCCTAATGGAAGTAGAGATTGATAAAATGTTTATTTCACTTTGCAGCAACGGACATAGCAAGAATAATATCCGTAACCAGCACCTATATCACATTCCCACGTATTTTCATTCTTTGGAAAAGATTTTTCAAATACTGCTTGAGACGTAAATTCACCATAAAAATTACTAACACCTCCGCCTGTCAAAATGTATTCCGCTGGACATTTTACTTCCAAGGGACCTCCACCATCTTTTATGTCAGTTTGAGTTATGCAATCAAGTTTGAACTCTTTTTGTGAAAGTTTCCAAAGGACTGAACTAAAAGTAAGTAATAATCCAATTAGTGCAGCAAATATTACACCAATTCCTACCTTTATAAGGTCTTTATCCTGTACTCCACTTCCTATTTTACCGTCGCTAATGTTGGAAGAAATTCCACTACTAGGTTTTTGTTGTAATTCTTTTTCTGATATAGTATCGAGTTTTCTAGATTTTTTAGCAGAGACAGAAAACGAAGATGGTCTGGACTTCAGCACAGGAGTTGAGTATTCCGAACCACCTTTTAGGTGAATAGAAGCACGCCCCATGCTAAAAGCGTAGTCATAGTTTTCTCCAGCACCCAACGCATCGTAAAATCCAGTGGCAAACTCGATTGCAGCCACGTCTCCAATTGGCTGATTCATGCCAATTACATAGTCAATATGTCGGTGAATTGCTTGAGCTTGAACTTCGCTATAGCAGGCGTTAAGTAAGACACACTCAACTGTTCCACGAAACAACTCAAATAAACTGGTGAGGGATTCACTACTTACCAGTTGCGTTACCCCAGAGTTATCTTCTAACGCCAAGCCTTGAGTTCCCGCCCCATGTCCGGAAAAATGAACGATATGAGGCTGGTGGTCTAACATTGCACGGCGTAAATCTTCTACTCGTACTGCCCATTCAGTAGCAATTTCAAACTGATCTCGATATTTAGCTAATTTCAGCGCTTCCTGAATTCTCCGCGCCTCTTCTCCTAAGCGCAAAGGGTTTGTGTTCTTGGGATTTGCTGATACAATTAAAATTTTTTTCACGTTATTATGGTTCGTGAGAAATTTACTAGCGTTCGAGCCTTAATACAAACTGAGCATACTATTTTTCGGAATTTCGGTCTGTTTCTCCTCAAAAATTCATAAAGGTGGAACACACGCCTAGAGCGGGTTATTTTCGACAAGTTCGCTACGCACACTGTCGAAAATAACCCGCAACCATGAAGGCAATTAAAATAAACGCCCTTAAAAATATTTTGTAAATACCAACAAATAACCGAATCTTGGTAAAGCTGGATAAATTTGGCATACTGCCAGCATCGCTAACTCTTGTTCCATCGAGTTTCGCCATATGTCTGCCCTGGATACCTTCTTGGATGCCCAATCATCAAAAGTTGGCAAAACGGAAAAAAGTGAGCCTGCTATCTCCAGGCGCAAGTCTCCGAATCAACGCAGATATGAAGATGTGCGATAAGCCGAAGGCTTGACGCTCCGCGTATCGCGAGAATATTTGTTATATCAAGTCCGGCTGATTAATTGTCATTCTGGAGCGCGTAGCGTGCGCCCTTGGCGCATACGAAGTGAAGAATCTCCCTTGATACTTCGCTACACTACGTTTCGCACCCTGCGCTCAGCCCTATGCCTACGGCACGGCTGCGCCTATCGGGGAAGACCTCCGGTCTCGCTGCGCTTTAGACCTCTGGGCGTGCGCTTTGCGCATACGCAGTCGCCTACGGAGGAGCCAGTGCGGTCTTGGGGAGCCAGTGCGTTGCGGAGGTTCCCTCCGTTGTAGCATCTGGCGTGTCTCCCCAAGTAGAGCATCTGGCGTTGGAAACCCTCCTGCAGCGCTGTCTCACC
>JAAUSC010000185.1 GCA_012031965.1 Scytonema sp. RU_4_4 | reverse complement strand
CGGCTACGCAAACGGAGTCGGGTACTCGTGGTAATAAGGAAGCTCCCAAGGGGAGCGCTACGCTAAGGCTGACTCTGGTACGTGTTAGACCCTCGCCCACGATTGATCGAGGGGTTATTAGGGCTTCGCCCATTTCTAGGGGCGGCAGCTTTCGGGTAAGAAGCTTCTTACCCGAAACGTGCCTTGACAATGCGTCACAAAGAAGAGTACGCATAATGGTTTTGCTCCTAAGAGCCTCCCTTGCGGGGTGATGTTAGCCTTGACAATGTTATTGGTCGGTACTATCTAGAAGACACTGGCTTAACCCAATAAACCTGTTTAATCTCCCAGTTCTAGAGCAGGAAACTGGCTACGCATTCCCTGGTAGGTCTTTAACTCTTGCCAATAACGTAGTACTTAAGGTACTTAGTCGGGTCAACTGTGGCAAAGATTTAGGCTAGAAGCCCAGTGTCTTTAGACCTGGGTCGTTGACGGATTTACAACTCTCGAACTATTAACACTTGCTTGTTGAATAACACATAATAGGAGAATACCAAATATTACGAGTGAAGGATTATAAAAAAAATATTAAGAATTTGAGTGAAATGAGAATTTTTGGCTAAAAATGATATCATGAATTTCTACATTTATTTATCTAGAAATCCACACAAGCATAAGATTTGACGCCTCTACACTTGAAATACAATCCCCAGTAGCTGGTAGCCGACTAGGGAAGTGAGTTATCAGGGTGCATCTACCAATACTATGTTCTGCCAATAACTGGGGTGTTCCGGACAAATTAGTTAAAATTGGGCTTTGAGTCGTTTGTTAAAAAACTAACAAATCTGCACAAAGTTATCTAAAAATCTTGAAAATTGCATAAAATCATATTAATCTCAGAATGAATAAATAACACAACCGTAAAACCGGAGGGTAAGCCGTTATTGCCATAGACGTAGTCCAAGACAGGTGGTTATAAGCTGAATTAATTAGGACAGTGTAAAAAGTTAAAAACAAGTTATCTGGGATGTCTTGAATCACCGCTAGGTAAAGGACCTGCCGTTTATCTCTATGATCTCAAATGGTCTAAGAAACGTTGAAAGCTCTTACAGATTGGTGCAGTTTTCGATGAACGGTTATAGTTGTGTCATTCATAAAAAATCCCCTAGCAGCCGAAAGTCCACCAGGGGAGTCAGTTATCAGGGTGCATCTACCAATTCTATGTTCTAGAGATAACGACTTTCTCCGGAACAATTCTACAAAGTAGAGGTAAAAAATATTTTTTAAATATATAAAAATAAAAAAACCCAAGTAGCCGAAAGTCCACCAGGGAGTCAGTTATCAGGGTGCATCTACCAATTCTATGGTCTAGAGATAACTACTTTCTCCGGATAATTTTGTGTGTCTTTTGAATATAGTTGCGATTTGTAAACTACCAAAAAAACTCAGAGGGTGTTAATAAAGTCGTACAGTGGGCGCGGAAATAAAGTTACCATTAAAATAAGCGAAAAGCCTGTGATGTGGCTTTTTGTTAGCGTAGCGTGCCCTAAGGGCTGATTTTGAATTCCGCATAGCGCAGCGTAAGTCCTGCGGAGGCTTGCGTCAACGCGTACCTCCTGCACAGGAGCTAGCGCGCTCTCGTCGCACTTGCACCCCTCTAGAGGTACGCAAGTGCGGCGAAACCGGTACCAGGGGAGTTAGTTATCAGGAGAAAATTCATTTGGATGTAGAGGTGTAGGGAAATTATTTTCCTTTACACCTTCAACTCCCCTTACTCCTAACATTAGAACTTAATCAGTAAAGGCAGAAAAACTCCCAAAGGAGGCTAGCCTACATGGGAGTTGAATTTCAAGGTGCATCTACCAGTAAGAATGTTCTGGGCGAAACTCACAAGATCCGGATAAAGTTATGAAAGGAGATTGGTTCCGAATTCAAAATTGTAGAAGAATTCATATCTATGGTATGTAGTTTTATGAAGAAAGAATTTTTTCTCTGCGATACCTCAGAAGTCGAAGCTTTTTACCTAGATCCATAAACCTAGTCGTAGAGAATACAGCATGAATTCTGAGCGTGGGTTATGAGTGCTTACAGGTAAAGCTGATGAGCAAAACAGGGTGAATCAGAAACAATCAATAGCAGGATGCATCTAAGGTATCAGAAGAAGCAAAACATCGACTTGAAACTTTCGGGTTTCAAACCAGATTTAGGAGGCAAACAGGAGCAGTTGTGACCCAGGAATTTCACATTTCCGTAACCCCAGTAGGGCAAAATGACTACTTGGTGCGGACGGAACAAGTCGCGCCTGGGGTGCCATTAGCAGAAGAACTGGTGACTTGGCCTGTAGCTGATTGGTTGACGGCTGCGGGACATTTGATGAATGACCCGTTGAAGTCGGTGCTGCAAGGAGATGCGATCGCAAGAAACTCCGTCAACTTGGTGGCGTTAGGTCAGCAACTTTATAACGCACTGTTTCAAGGCACTCTCAGAGATAGTTGGATTACGGCGCAAGGAATAGCTCAGAACCACCAACAAGTCTTGCGTTTGCGATTAGGGCTCAAAGATACTAAGTTAGCACGTCTTCCTTGGGAAGTGATGCACGCAGGCGATCGCCCGATTGCGACAGGACCGTATATCGCTTTTTCTCGTTACCAAAGTGGAATTGGCGGAACATCTCGTTTGCCATCAACAAGTATGCCAGCACCAGCAGAGGAAGGCGGGCTAAGAGTGTTGATGACAATCGCTTCTCCCACAGACCTCATGCGTCTGGATCTCCTCAAGCAAGAAGCCATCAAACTCCAAGCCGAACTTCATCGTGGCGAAAGTGACAATTACCTACCGCACATAGAACTGACTCTGTTAGAACAACCAGGGCGGGAAGAATTGACACAAGCCCTAGAACAAGGAAGATACCACGTTCTGCATTACTCCGGTCACAGTAACATAGGTCCTAACGGTGGAGAAATTTATCTGGTCAGTGGGAGAACTGGTTTAAGAGAAACCCTAAGTGGTGACGACTTGGCAGGCTTGTTGGTCAACAATAACATCCAGATGGCAGTGTTTAACTCTTGCCTGGGAACATATGCAGCTACCTCCTCTGACCCTATGGGAGACACGGGCGAACGCAATTTGACAGAAAGCTTAGTGAAGCGGGGTATCAGCAGCGTTTTGGCAATGTCAGAACGTATTCCTGATGAAGTGGCACTGTTGCTGACACAATTGTTTTACCGCAATCTTTCTCAAGGGTATTCTGTGGATTTGTGTGTGAGTCGGATGCGCCAGGGATTGATTGCTGCTTATGGTTCCCATCAACTGTACTGGGCATTACCAATTCTCTATCTCCAACCATTACCTCAAAATGAGGAGTTATTTAACGAATACAATCCCTCTTTAAAGACAACAACAATTTACTCAGATCCGACAAACGACGTCGGTATATCTTTACCCGTCGAGGATATGTTATCCTCACCTTTGGCAAGGGACTCCTTCGATCTAGACTTGCTGGGTGAAGAAACCTGGGGCGACCTCGTTGATGAAATTGAGTATGATGACCCAACTTATCAAGAAGATTCAGCTATTGTTTCGGATCTGTTCCGCCAACTAGATGAACAAAAGACATCCGAGCAATCTTCCATGAAGGCTGAACTGGTGCAATTTGGGGAAGATAGTCTTGACGAGAGAGAAGTTTCAGGTGAGATAGCTTCGCTAGAAAACGATGTGGGGATGTGGGAAGAAGTCCGTGCAGCCGCATCCTATGGTAGACAGCTTGGCGCAGGTCGTCGCGAACTCCCTTCTAATAGTGAACTGACTCGTCAGGAGGAGTGGGACTTCCAAGAAGATAACGTCTCGCCATTAGCTCAGGTTATTACCACTCAATCACAAAAAGCCGAAGCGAAACAACGCAAAAGACGTAAATTATTCGGTGTTGTAGGTGTTGTAGGAGTCAGCGCGATCGCAGTTGTTATAGGTTTCAACTGGTGGTCACAAAATCAACAGATATTGAAGCTGTCTGATATACCGCAAATACCCAGCCAGTCTCAACAACAAAGCTCCAGCACCCCACAAGTCAATCTTAAAACGACTGAAACTAGAGTCGTCAGTGTGATCGCCACGGAAAAACTGAGCACCGGGGACTTGCAAGGAGGACTGGAAGCTGTGGAAGAACTGCTCAATCGTAATGTACTCTCTAACGCTCAAACCGCTCTTGACGTCATTCCCAAAGAGTTAGCAGATAATCCATCTGTCTACTTCTTCAGGGGACGAATAGCATGGCAATCTATCCAGACGGGAGACAATAGATATAGCGTCAATGATGCCCGTCGTTATTGGGAAAGTGCAGTTAAGGCTCAACCAGACTCGCTTTTGTATACCAATGCTTTAGGGTTTGCCTACTACGAAGAAGGTAATCTTAATCGGGCAAATGACTCTTGGTTCAAGGCGTTGAGTTTAGCAGTCAGAGAGCAACAGAGTCAATCTGTTGCTTCTCCCACAAGATTTTCCACTTCAAAGCCAGTGCCTCGGGATGCTTTAACAGCTTATGCTGGGTTAGCACTTGGGTTATATAAAACTGCACATAGTCAACCAGATGGAAAACGCGAGCAATATCTGAATGAAGCCATCAAGCTGCGTCAAATGATCGTTAGAGACGATCCAGTCAATTTTGATATTAAAGAATTAGGGAAAAATTGGCTTTGGACGGAGAAAACTTTACAAGATTGGAAAACACTCCTCCACCAAAAAAGCCAGCCTTCCACGATTCAAAATTGACGATATTTTTGACCAAGATTCCCCATCATCTTTGGACGTGGCAAAATAAAAACATATAAAAGCGTAGACCAAGGTATCAAGAGCTACGTCAAAGTTATATTTGTCACATGAGCTATTGCTTAAATCCCAATTGTCCCAAGCCTCTTAACATTAATAACGAAAAATTCTGCCAGACGTGTGGTTCCAAGTTACTGCTCAAAGAGCGCTACCGCGCTGTCAAACCGATAGGACAGGGTGGTTTTGGCAGAACCTTTTTGGCTGTAGATGAGGATAAGCCATCCAAACCACGCTGCGTTATTAAGCAATTCTACCCCCAAGCTCAAGGTACCAGCACAGTCCAGAAAGCAGTAGAGTTATTTACCCAAGAGGCAATGCGCTTGGATGAATTGGGCAAGCATCCCCAAATTCCAGAACTATTGGCTTATTTTACTCAAGATGATAGGCAGTACCTTATACAAGAATTTATCGACGGACTAAACTTAGCCCAGGAATTAGAACAAAAGGGTGCTTTCAATGAAACTCAAATTCGGCAACTGTTGAATGATTTATTGCCAGTGTTGCAATTTTGCCATGCAAGACAAGTCATTCACCGAGATATCAAGCCAGAAAATATTATTCGTCGTACAACAACTCAATCAACCAACAGAAATCTGGTTCTCGTAGATTTTGGTGCTGCTAAAGAAGCGACTTACACAGCTTTAAACCGAACAGGAACCAGCATTGGTAGCCCAGAATATGTTGCTCCTGAACAAATCAGAGGGAGGGCGATTTTTGCCAGTGATGTATACAGCTTAGGTGTCACCTGTGTTCATCTGTTGACTCAACGCTCTCCCTTCGACTTATACGACATTAACAACGACGCTTGGATTTGGCGACAATATCTCACAAGCCCAGTTAGCAATGAGTTGAGTGGTATCTTGGACAAAATGCTAGAAAGTATTCCTGTTCGGCGTTACCAAACAGTAGATGAAGTCCTCAAAGACTTAAACCAAAAGCAGCACTTAGCTCCAACACCCGTCATTTCAGTAAAACCTGTTACTCCATCAACACCTATTTCCACACCTGTTTCTACTAATCAAGCGCCCAGTGAAATAGACATAGAATTAGAGGAAATGAAAACTCTATTTCTTCAAGGTGGAAATCCCAAAAGCAAGAAGAGTCATAACGTTCAGCCTCAGCCACAAACACCCCAGCCGTCTTCTAGTAAAAGCGAAATAGATGAAGAATTGGAAGAATTAAAGGCTAGATATAAAAACGGTGAATTCTAGCTTGTAAATTATAAGAACTTTTGTATAGTATTTTTTACTCTTATAAAGAAATGTAAAAAACGGCTGTAAATTACATAATGTTGCTTCTAAATAACCCAATAAGAATTATGGAAAGAAAGCTCTCTGGGCTTAACTTCTGTATTACAAATGAAGTGGGGAAGAAATGACAAGTTTTACTGAACGTTAAAAGATGCAAGTTAAGTGCATGACAGCTTAATAAAAAGGAGATTAATATGTCAACTTTGGTTCAAGAAGCAGTTGGAATTTCTCTGAGCGACCAAGTGACGAAGTTTCTAACCCAGCCTTTGAAACTACTGATTGGGGGAAAATGGGTTGAGTCTGCGAGTGGTCAAACCTTTCCTGTATATAATCCGGCTACAGGTCATGTTATCGCTCATGCTGCTTCTGGTGAGAGCGAGGATATTAACCGAGCAGTACAAGCTGCACGTCAAGCCTTTGAAAGTGGTCCTTGGTCAAGACTGACTGTTTCAGAGCGCGGACGGCTCATTTGGAAACTAGCGGACTTAATAGAAGCAAACCTGGAAGAATTTGCTGAATTGGAATCCCTGGATAATGGCAAACCAATCAGTGTTGCTCGTGTAGGCGATGTACCACTTGCTATTGATTTGTTTCGCTACATGGCAGGATGGGCGACGAAAATAGAAGGAAATACGATTCCCATCTCTGTACCTTATGCTCCTGGTACACAGTATTTTGCCTACACTGTGCGCGAACCTGTTGGAGTTGTCGGACAAATTATTCCTTGGAATTTCCCTTTGCTAATGGCTGCGTGGAAATTAGGTCCCGCTTTAGCTGCTGGCTGCACAATCATTTTGAAACCAGCCGAACAAACCCCCCTGTCAGCTATTCGCTTAGGCGAATTAATCTGTGAAGCTGGATTTCCTGATGGTGTTGTCAACATTGTGACTGGTTATGGGGAAACCGCAGGTGCTCCCCTAGCCGCACATCCCGATGTTGATAAAGTCGCTTTTACTGGTTCAACTGAAGTAGGTAGATTGATTGTCCAAGCTGCGGCTGGTAACCTCAAAAAGGTTTCTCTAGAACTCGGTGGTAAATCACCCAACGTCGTGTTCAAAGATGTTGATTTAGAGATAGCGATTAAGGGCGCAGCCAATTCCATCTTCTTCAATCATGGTCAATGTTGTAATGCTGGTTCAAGACTCTACGTTGAACAAGACATTTTTGACCAAGTGGTGGAAGGTGTTGCTGCTGAAGCTAAGAAAATCAAAATTGGACCAGGACTGAACCCCAGCACAGAAATGGGACCACTGATTTCTGATGAGCAACTCGACCGAGTTTATGGCTATATACAGTCAGGTTTTGCTGAAGGTGCAAAAGCCGTAACTGGTGGACAGCTCATTGGTGAGCAAGGCTATTTTGTTGAGCCGACAGTGCTGGTTGATACCAAGCAGACAATGAAAGTGGTACAAGAGGAGATATTTGGTCCGGTTGTAACGGCGATGCCTTTTAGAGAAGTGGATGAACTTGTCTCAGTAGCCAATGATAGCACTTATGGTTTAGCGGCAGGAATCTGGACTAACGATATATCCAAAGCTCATCGTTTAGCGTCTAAATTGCGTGCTGGTACGGTTTGGATTAACTGCTATCACATCTTTGATGCTGCTTTGCCCTTTGGTGGCTACAAGCAGTCAGGATGGGGTCGAGATATGGGACACAATGCGCTTGAACTTTACACTGAGGTTAAAGCTGTTTGTGTGAAGCTTTAAGATACTCTTGTGAGAGTCAATTGTTTTTTGTGTATTAGATTTAATATTTTGGAACCGCAGATGTACGCAGCCTATAGCAGATAAAATCTGTATGCATCTGTGGTTTCAGATTCAAAAAACTGACTTTTGCAAGGGGTCTATTGTGGAATAATTTATACCGTAAAAGTAGACTCTGAAAGACTCAGAGTCACTCAAAATTCTCAACTGAAGCTTTTGAGACTACCGTAGAACTTGAAGGTGTCGTTGGTTGTCCAGCTTAGTTTTTCTGGTATTTAAGTTTACACAGATGCCTCAGTAATGGGCACCCATTCTGTATGGAAGCTACCAGGCTTATCCACACGTTCGTAGGTGTGCGCACCGAAGTAGTCGCGTTGAGCTTGTGTGAGGTTTTGAGGTAGGCGATCGCGACGATAGCTATCGAAGTAATCCAAAGATGCACTAAATGCTGGCACTGGAATTCCTAGTTTGGCGGCTGTTACTAACACTTCACGCCAAGCTGTTTGTCTGTCCAGAATTGTCTGCTTGAATTCAGGAGCTAAGAGCAGGTTAGGTAACGAAGCATTTTCGTTAAAGGCGTTCTTAATTTTGTTCAAAAAGCCAGCACGAATAATACAGCCACCCTTCCAAATCCGGGCTAATTCACCCAGTTGCAAATTCCAGTTATATGTTTGGGAAGCTTTCGACAGCAACGCCATTCCCTGAGCGTAAGAGCAGATTTTCGAGCAGTAGAGGGCGTCACGCACCTTGTTGATAAACTCTTTGGTATCTCCCTCATACTTGCCAGTCGGACCTGTGAGGACTTTGGATGCTGCAACCCGTTCTTGTTTGTAGGAAGAGATGATGCGACCATTAACAGCCGCGATAATCGTCGGTATAGAAACACCCAGTTCTAAAGCAGTCTGTACTGTCCAACGTCCGGTTCCCTTTTGACCTGCAGAGTCAACAATCAAATCTACCAAGGGTAAATTTGTTTCTGGATCGATGTAAGGAAAAATGTTTGACGTAATTTCAATCAAAAATGAATTGAGTTCGTCCGTGGTGTTCCATTGGGCAAAAACTTCATGGAGTTGATTATGGTCAAGTCCAGCGGCATTTTTCAGTAAATCGTAGGCTTCTGCAATCAGCTGCATATCGCCGTACTCAATACCGTTGTGTACCATTTTGACGTAGTGACCAGAACCACCAGGACCAATGTAGGTCACACAGGCACCATCATCGACTTGGGCGGCAATTTTTGTAAAAATTGGCTCCAAATACTGGTAAGAGCTTTGCGTACCTCCTGGCATGAGTGAAGGACCATTAAGTGCTCCTTCTTCACCACCGCTGACGCCCATACCAATAAACCGAAACCCAGCGGGTTCTAGTTCTTGGGTGCGTCGATCCGTATCTTCAAACCAAGAGTTGCCACCATCGATAATAATGTCGCCTTCGTCCAGCAAGGGTTTGAGCTGACCAATCACTGCATCTACAGGTTTACCAGCTTGCACCATGATTAGAATTCTTCTGGGACGTTCCAAGGAAGCCACAAACTCTTCTAGAGTAAAAGCAGCTTTAGCGTTTCTTCCTTGGGCACGCTCAGCCATGAATTTATCAGTTTTGTCGCGCGAGCGGTTGTAAACTGCGATTGGAAAGCCGTTACGCTCTACATTGAGAGCGATGTTTTCACCCATAACAGCTAGACCAATCACACCAAAGCTTTGCTGTGTCATAAAATTTTGGCTAACTCTTGCAGATTCTCTTTATCTTTAAGGGTAGTCCGAGATTTCTGCTTCTCTCCTAAAGAAGACATTAAGACTTCGTGAACACAACAAGAATATCCACCCTACACAGATAAAAAATTTTAATTTGTATCAGATTCAACAACTTTCTGGCAAAATTTACAAAATTGAGATATTTAGTTAAGCAATTGGGAACTGGATACGAGTGAGTGAGTACTTTTACTAGTCAGTGGTTAGTAAGTGGTCGTTAGTGGAATTTTTTGATAACTAACTGCCAACAACTCACAGCTAGTACGTCATGGTGGGAATCAAAATACCATTTGACAAAATATCAAAACCTTAAAACACAAAGGTTTTTGAACGAGCGAATGAGTGAATGAGTGAATTCCGCGTAAACGGTACTATGCCCAAACCCTAATCCTCAATCCCTAGTTCCTAGTGAAATGACACAGTTAAGGAGTAACCACAAAATGCTGGCATATGTCCTGGCTTTGACTGTCGGTCTTGGAAGTGTAGCGCTTTACCTAGCAGCTTTCTTTTTCCCTGAAATCCATCGTAAGAATGATTTCATTTGGAGTGGTGTAGGACTGTTCTACGCCTTGGCCTTATGGATATTTGCCCAACGCATTACTGGGGGTCTTTTGCTGGGTCATTTGGCTAGTGTTGCCCTTTTGGGTTGGTTTGGCTGGCAAACCCTGTCATTACGTCGTCAACTCACGCCAAAGATGCAACAAACCCAGATACCCAGCACTGAGACAGTAAAAACAAAAATTCAGCAGCAAGTCTCTGGGTTGTCGCTACCAGAAAAACTTGCCCAGTTACAAAAAGGTATCGGTAGCACTTTTTCGGGCGTAAAAGACCGAGTGCAATCTGTGGGTAAAAAGACACCCGAAAAGTCGAAAACGGCACAGACTTCTGCACCCACAGGCAAACCTGCAGTTGAGGTTGTCGATGAACGCACTCCCATAACAGAGCAACCAGCAGTGACTCCACCTGCTACCACTGATACTGAAGCAAAAACCCCAACAGGAGAACCACCAGCACCTGCAGTCACGGTAGAGGTTATCCCGCAAGATGCTGTTCCACCAAATCCTCCATCTCCGGAATTGGTAGAAGCTACTCAAGCAGACACGGAGACTGCTGAACTTGCTCCCCCAGCAGAAGCACCTCCTGAGCAAGTACCACCGAAGAACCAGGCTGAAGGTTCATCATAGTTAAAAGCGATGGTTAAAGGCGATGGTCCCAAGGGAACCCGTCCTGCTCAGGGCGATCGCCCTGTATAGCCATCGCCTTTGTTTCATATCTGCGACACTCATTAAGTGATCTGTATAAAATACCTAAGCTTTTCCCCAAACAGTTCCCGTTTAATGTCTCGCCAGTCATTTTGACAACAGTCTTTTTAATGCATACAGTGGGCGAAAATTACTGAACTTAACAATAGTTTGCGGAGAATTTGCGCGAAGTACTGGATAAAAATAGAGTTTCGTGATTTTCTAGAATGACATTTGAGGTCATTTGCATTAATCCTATTTTTTGCGCGCAAAGGAATCATCAAGTTGGGTACTGGGAATGAGCAAGCTACTTGTCCTAAAGCTAGATGGCGATAATGAACAGGGTGTACGAGTAACACTGACGATTGAGGAAGAGAATAATTACCCTGTTACGGAAATCACTGGCAACTTGCCCCCAAACCCAGACCTCGTAACAGCAATTGAGCAGTGGCAGTCAAACTATCGCAGTTTAGGTGAGTCTACCCGCATAACAGATGGTAAAGTGACTCACGGTGGTGATGCGATTACCCAGTGGATCTTAGGCTGTCAAAAATCAGATCATGATTTGCGAAAGCGTTTCAACTCCTGGCTGTTGTCAGAGTCCTTTCGGACTATCCGTGACAAGTGCTTGCAACAATTCATCCCACCTCATGAAGTACAAGTACTCGTTCGCACTGCTTCTGTGTCGCTGTTGAAACTTCCCTGGCATGTGTGGGATTTGGTTGAAAATTATTCAACAGCAGAAGTCGCTCTTGGTGCGCCAGATTCTCAGCCAAAAATAAGCGCGAAAATACCTACATTGCGAAGTCGCGTGAAGATTTTAGCAATTTTAGGTAACAGTGCTGGTATAAATATTCAACTAGACCGACGGTTGCTAGAAAATTTACCGGATGCTGAAATCACCTTCCTAGTAGAACCGCAACGTCGTGAAATTAACGACTCTCTGTGGGAGCAACCGTGGGACATCTTGTTTTTTGCGGGTCATAGCAGGAGCGAGGGTGATAGTGGGCGCATTTACATAAATCCAACAGATAGCTTAACAATTGCAGAACTGAGGTATGCCCTGAGAAATGCCGTGGACAACGGCTTGCAGCTCGCAATATTTAACTCCTGTGATGGCATGGGATTAGCATTCGAGCTACAACAGTTACACATCCCCCAAATTATTGTCATGCGGGAACCAGTGCCGGATAGAGTTGCCCAGGCATTTTTAA
Source organism: Scytonema sp. RU_4_4 (assembly GCA_012031965.1). Taxonomy (GTDB): domain Bacteria; phylum Cyanobacteriota; class Cyanobacteriia; order Cyanobacteriales; family Nostocaceae; genus Brasilonema. The sequence continues at coordinate 2,145 of JAAUSC010000185.1, read as the reverse complement.
CTTATTTTCTCCCAGCATTTGCCAAAGGAAAGTCTTTGTATTTAGCTCAACGGGAAGCACGAGAAAAGCTGCAAGGTCTAGAGAATGAATTTCCCTGTGCGAGTTGGTTACCAGTGATTTTTCAAAACCCTGCCACTGTACCACGTTCTTGGCAAGAGTTGGGTCGTCGTCCTACCAACATCTGTCCGTATCGTGGTTTATTCTCCTTCCAGGAAGAAGATGCACCGTTTTTCAGGGGACGGGAAGTTTTCACCACTAGCCTGGTAGAAGCGGTACAAAAACAGCCTTTGGTTGCTGTGATTGGCTCTTCTGGCAGTGGTAAGTCTTCTGTCGTTTTTGCAGGTCTTGTTCCCCGTCTACGTGACTCTGGTTTTTGGCGTATCATTTCCTTCCGTCCTGGAGCGAGACCATTCCGCGCTTTAGCTGCAGCACTTGTTGAGCAGAAGGCACCCCATTTAAGTCAAGCCGACCAACTGCTGCAAATTATCCAACTCGCTGATAATTTACAGCAAGAAGACAATGCCCTGGGTTCTGTGGTAGAAGAGATAGTCTGGTCGAACCCCGGTTTGAAGCTATTACTGGTTGCAGATCAGTTTGAGGAACTTTACACCCTGTGTCAGGATAAACAAGAGCGCCAAGTTTTCTTAGATAGATTACTTGAAGCAACCCAGCAGACGAATTTTACTTTAGTGCTAACGTTACGGGCTGACTTTTTAAGACAGGCACTTGACTACCGCCCCATTGCTGATGCGTTGCAGTACCGTGACCTGAAACTGGGACCGATGAACCGTGAAGAACTGCAAAGGGCGGTAGAACAGCCAGCTGCGTTGTTTGGGGTGACACTGGAGTCTGGGTTAACTGAACGTATTCTAGACGCGGTGAGTACTGAACCGGGGGATTTGCCATTATTGGAGTTTGCCCTGCATGAACTGTGGGCAAAACAGAGAAATGTTCAATTGACTCATGCGGCTTACGATGAGATTGGTGGTATAGAAGCGGCTGTTGCTGGTTACGCTGAAAAGGTGTACAGCAGACTGAATGAGTTGGAAAAACAACGGGCACAACGGATTTTTCTTCAGTTGGTGCGTCCGGGGGAAGGGACAGAGGATACTCGCCGACTGGCTACCCGTGCTGAAGTGGGAGACGATAACTGGGACGTAGTGAAGCGCTTGGCTGATGACCGTCTGGTGGTGACTGGACAGGATGAGGCGACTGGTGAAGAAACGGTAGAAATTATCCACGAAGCCCTCATTCAGGAATGGGGAACCTTGCGCGAGTGGATGAATGCTAACCGTCAGTTTCGTACTTGGCAAGAGCGGCTGAAAGGAGCAATACGTGAATGGGAAACGAGTAACCACGATTCTGGGGCGCTGTTGCGAGGCGGACCGCTGGCTGTGGCTCAAGAGTGGCAGCAAAAACGTATTGACGAACTGACACCCCAGGAACGAGACTTTATCCAAGCCAGCTTGGCACTGCGGGATCAGGAGAAGTCAGAGCGAGAACGCAGAAGGAATTTTGTTCTCTTAGGGTTGAGTGTCAGCTTAGCGTTCGTTTCGATTCTAGCTGCTTGGGGATGGTGGAGTTTAGATACAAACCAGAAAAATGCCAAGCTCATCACTAGCAGTGCCAATGTAGAAGGGCTATTGGGAACAAACAACCTTTCAGCCATCACAGAAGGGATCAGGCTTGGGAAACAATTGCAAAATCTCAAACGATCATGGAGGGCATTACCTGAAACCCAGATGCGGGTAGTCACAGTGTTACAACAAGTGGTTTATGGAATTCAAGAGCATAAAACTTTGGAGGGGCATGGTGTTCCGGTTTCAGCGGTAGCTTGGTCGCCAGATGGTCAGACCATTGCCTCTGCTGGTTTCGACAGAAGCGTGAAACTGTGGAAACACGATGGTACTTTAATAACTACCCTTACTGGGCATAGTACTCCGGTTTTGGGAGTGGCTTGGTCGCCGGATGGTCAAACCATTGCCTCTGGCAGTTTCGATAAAACCGTAAAACTGTGGAAGCGTGACGGCACTTTGATGACTACTTTGACTGGGCATAGTGCTCCGGTATTAGGAGTGGCTTGGTCGCCGGATGGTCAAACCATTGCCTCTACCAGTGGTGACAGAACCGTAAACTATGGAAGCG
>JAAUSC010000184.1 GCA_012031965.1 Scytonema sp. RU_4_4 | reverse complement strand
GCCAGAGGTAAGGAACGAGAAATGGTTGCTTGCGCTTTGCGCTTACGAAGGAGGTACGCTCAACATGACATATTTCATTTTGTCAAGAGTTCTTGTCATTTAGTGGTAGACAACACCTGCATAATTGCACAATAGATGAGTTCCTCATTGTTCTGTGTTCCACAAATGCCGACTTTACTTACTGACGCTCGAAATTTACTTTTTGACTTACTCAAGCGCTACTCATCCCGTGTAGATTATCTGATGATTCGCCTAGAAGAAGCCGAAGGAACTGATATCTTGTTGCGTGGCGACAAGGTAGAAAGCCTTAGTGAAGGTATCTACATTGGTGGACAGATTCGCGCATGTCACAAAGGTGGGTGGGGCTTTAGCAGCTTTAACCAACTTGCAACAATTAGCGATCGCATAGAAGAGGCGATCGCCGCAGCCAAAATTGTTGGTGATGAAGAAACTATCCTATCTGAAGTTGACATCGTACAAGAAGTATGCGTTCTTCCACTCACTGGAACCGACCCCCGGCATATTTCGTTGACAAAGAAAAAAGAATTGTGCGATCGCTATACTGGTTTGCTCAGAAGTGTTGACAGCCGCATTACCACCACCTCTGTACGCTATGGAGACATCGCCCAAAAGGTCATCCTCGCCACCAGTGAAGGGACTTTCATCGAGCAATCTTGGGTGGATATGGAAATGCGCTTCGCAGCGACAGCAAAAAACGGTGAAACTGTGCAAACTGGGAGAGAAACCACGGGTTCACGCAAAGCCTTTGAAGATTTGCTGACTTTAGATGAACAAGTTAAAGATGCAGCACAAAGAGCAGTTGCGGCTTTGTCTCTACCATCGGTAAAAGGTAATACTTACACTGTAGTCATAGACCCGATTCTTTCTGGATTATTTGTTCACGAAGCTTTTGGACATCTTTCCGAAGCAGACATGGCTTATGAAAACCCAAATTTATTGGAAGTCATGACCATTGGGCGTCGATTTGGACCAGAAGAATTGCAGATTTTTGATGGTGCAGCACCACAAGGACATCGTGGTAGTTATTTTTACGATGATGAAGGCACACCTGCAACCACAACCCAACTTATTGAAGATGGTATTTTGATAGGACGTTTGCATTCCCGCGAAACGGCTGGCAAATTGGAGGAAGCACCGACTGGGAATGCACGCTGTTTAAATTATCACTTTCCTCCGATTGTACGGATGACCAATACCTGGATTGAAAGGGGAAAAACGCCAGTTGCGGACTTATTCAGTGGTATCAAAGAAGGAGTTTACGCCCGTAACTGGTTAGGTGGGATGACAAATGGAGAAATGTTCACCTTCAGCGCCGGGGAAGCGTGGATGATTAGAAACGGCAAAATTGCTGAACCTGTCAAGGATGTGACACTTTCCGGGAATGTTTTTCAAACCTTAGCGGATATTGAGGCGATCGGGGATGACTTTTACTGGGATGAGTCTGGTGGTTGCGGGAAGGGTGGGCAAAATGGCTTACCTGTAGGTTGCGGTGGTCCTAGTTTAAGGATACGTGATGTGGTGGTGGGGGGAGAAGCGGCTTAGAGGTTCTTCACTCCGCTTACTATTTGATTTTTGAAAAGATACGTAGGGTGTGTTAGCGCGAGAGTACGGCACCATTTATAAGGGTTTTGTGCGTTACGACGTTCCGTCTAACACACCCTACAATACTTAATTTTTTTCATAAATCAAACCGGATTCCTATAGCAGTTAATTGCTTTCCTGCTCGTCTAACCAAGTCACTAAATCAGCTATTGATGACATTCTAAAAAGCGCTCTACCTAAAGCTTCTAGTTGTTCTTTCTTGAAAACTTGAACTCGCTCAACAATTGACGAATCAATTTCACCAAAGCGTTCATCAAGTAACGACAAACAAAATCTAAGTGCTTCTTTTTGTTCTCCTTTTTGTTCTCCCTTCTGTTCTCCCTTCTGCAAAATATCCTGATAAATAACTGACTCTTGCATAATATCCTCACTCAAAAATTGACGAATCAAGTTTTTCTCAAATTTCAAACCCGCTAATATCTCTGTACATGCTGCAATATTCTGCCTGGTCTCCCTATCCGAAATTCTAGCAACGCTCTGGGCAACCTGCGATAATAACGCTTGTGGTGAGTTTGTTTGCGTTAAAGGTGCTAACGGTAAGAGTGCAGGATTATTGAGAAATTGCACGGAATCTTGTTCCCACATCCGCAAAACGCGATAGCGATGAGTTGTTGTTTCACTGCGATATTGTTCGGTGAATGCGATTTCATCATTTGTCTGTTGTAAAAAAATGACAACCTGAGTGACAGGGACTTTATATTGACGTATCAATCTGACAGAATAATCCAGCATCCGAAAAGAAATCGGTGTTTTAGATCTTGTTATAGTTTGAAATTCGATGTGTAAAATGCGGTTTTCTGTTTGCAGAAATGTCAAGGAATCAGCGCGAATTGGTTCCAGGCTCAATTCTGTTTTTAAAACTTCAATGCTTCGTGGTTCGACTGCTAACAGCCAACGCGCAAAATCCGTTGGATATTTTTCAGCTAAGATTTTACAAACGTTGTCGTAGCTCACAACTGAAAATCTAATGGACAATGATATAATCTTATAATTTATAATTTAGTTGCTATCAACAATATTTTTGAATAGAAATTATCTAGTTAAGAAAAATCGTAGATTGAGTTAAGCGATCGCCCTTGGCGGCTCCTTCAGGAGCATCGCGAGTGCGTCTCCGTAAGGAGATAGCGCAACCCAACAAAACCCAAGACTGAGGTTGAAGAGTGGAAGTTTGAAGTTCTGAAGTGGAAGTTTCGAGTTCTAAAATGGAAGCATACACCACAAGGTAGGGGCACAATATGCTTATTGGTTTCAACTGAAGCGCTGAGTCTTAACGGCTATACAAAGAATTCACACCTGTACATAACCGAAAATATGCAATTTGAATGTGTTTTAGTTTATTAAAGTGTATATTGACTAACCTGACTCAGCCACAATGCAGTTAAAGGGTAAACAGTTCCAAGCTTTACAACAAGCACTTCTCAGTGCGTTCCCTCATCGAACAAAACTAAAGCAGATGGTTCGCTTCGGATTAGAGGAAAATCTGGATACGATCGCAACAGGTGAAAACGATGAAGACGTCGTATTCAAACTAATTGAATGGGCTGAAACTAATGAGAAGTTGGAAAATTTACTAATTGGTGCATGTAATGAAGACTGTGGTGGTAATTCCGGTAATCAGCAGTTGAAGAGAATTTGTGAAGAATTATTGCAAAGGCAGACTACAAGAGAGCAATCGTATGCGTTGATGAATCCATGTAATTTTGACTTGACTGAATTAATTGCAGAATGTCGTAATAACTTACTTGGCAAGAATGGCATCGTTGGTTTTGCTTTGCCCTGTGAAGATTATACTTTTTTAGAAAACTTTTGCCAGCGTCTGCTGGACGAGTTTAGTACAAGAAATATTAAAAAACAACCTCATCTATCACTGAACTCCAAACACACTTCTGTTACCCAAGCACTCAAATTAATCCAACGATGCAAAACATATTTACAAACTGGAGACATCATTTATCCTATCCAAATTAGTAATGTATCAACTCAAAAACAAAGCATTATCGACCTTTGGCAAAAAATCTATACTGAATTAGAAGACAGTTTGAAATACCGTTTAATCATAATTATGTGGGGCAGTGAAGACTGTATCTTTCCAAAAGGTATGATTCAGCTAAATACTCCACAGTTTACGGAGTCCCATGTTTATGACTGGATTTTCAAGGTTTCGAGTAGTTTGACATGGGGAGAAGATGTTATGGTTCAATGGAAAGATAAGATGATAAAGGCTTGTCTGGATGAAAGTAAACAGCTAAATATTGGCTATGTATATTATCATTTAAACGACGCAATTAACCTTTTAAAATTAAAACAAAACCAGACAGCAGAAGCTTTTCTACAAGAACTTGAGCAAAGGATTTAGGCTGATGTCAAAGCGCTCTGTTGATACCTCTACCAGCTTCTCTACAATCGCTTACAAATCCTTGCAGGACTCCCGTGAAATCGAAACTCTGGAAATCGCAGTATCTGAAGAAAACCCTTCAAAAAAGACGATAACAATATATAAGGAACCCTACTTACCTGACGACAAATTGGTTGAAGCAGTTAATCTGGCGATCGCCCTCGGTCGTCCTCTACTATTACAAGGTGAACCAGGTTGTGGTAAAACACGCTTAGCGTATGCTGTCGCCTATGCTTTGGGCTTACCTTTGGAAGTCAGTTATATCAAGTCCACCAGTCGTGCTCAAGATTTACTTTACACCTACGATGCTGTCAATCGCCTTTATGATGCTCAGTTAGGAGCGGAAGGATTGCGTAGTCGAGAAATTAAAAACTATATTTGTTTAGGTCCTTTGGGAAGAGCGATCGCCCGCGCTCAATATGGGCGTCGTTCTGTGGTGCTCATTGACGAAATTGATAAAGCTGATCTCGATTTTCCCAATGATTTGTTATGGGAGTTGGATCGGTTGGAATTTTGTGTTAGCGAAGCTCCAGATATATATTACGCCGTTGGCGACAACCCAGCATTACGCCCAATCGTGTTTGTCATGCTGTAGGCATTAGGGATAATATCTAAACCCTCACGAGTTGCGTGGGGGTTTTAATGGTGTTGTTAAACAATTGAGCCACACCACAATAATGCTCGTTATTCCAAGAAATCTCATAGAATTGGTTATTGGTGTATCGGTTGATAACCTTGCGCCAAAATGTTTGTGCATCTACATTTAAGGTCAGCTGTCGTACCTCCCACTTGCTAGGAAACAAATCGAAAATAAAGGACGCTACCCGATAGCCAATACCTTGTCGGCGGTATTTGCGTAGAATGAAGAATTCACCCATGTCCATAGTGTGTTCGTCTCCTGAAAGCTGGCTGCGCCCGTCGGCAATGACAAACCCTGCGAGCGAGCCATCCACCTTAACAAGAAACGGATGCCGCCAAGGCTCAGTCCAACAACCTTTAAGACCGTCGTCCCCAAACCGACCATCATTCCCGACATCCCAACCCATGAACTCACTAAAATCATAAAGGTAAAGTTCTATCAAATGACTCAAAATCGACTGATCTTGCGGACGGGCTTCAATAATTTCAATATTCACGCTAGTTTCCTCTAATATTGTTGAGACGGCTGAAGCCCTAGTGGCGATCGCACTCTCTAGCTTCTCTCATCTTCCAACCAAGGGGGTCTGTGTTAACCGCAGACTGCCTTGACAAATATCAACAAGCAGGGAGATTGGAAGAGACAGCAATTTATTACTTTCACAACGTTCCTGCTGAAGGAGCGAATGAGCAAGTGCTAGAACCTCTGAGTGACAAACTCTTTCCAGTTCTCGATTCCATTTTGCCTCAGATAACTCCCCTCAAAACAGGTTATCTCTACGAAGATTCTGATTTGCTTTCTCCTATTGGGTTGGAGGAAGTTCTTCAAAAATATGCAGCCGATGCATTCGTGGTGATGATGAGCGATGCTGGTGCTGTGCGTAAATATTACAACGTTGTGCGTCTGTTAGATACCATCTCTTTTTTCAAAGCACTCCGGACTTACACTTTAAATTATATTTGGTTGAATCCCCTGCCTAAGTCATATTGGAAGGATAACACCGCCGCCCAGATTGCACGCCATGTGCCCATGTTTCCTTTGAATCGGGAGGGCATCCAGCAAGCAGTGAATGTGCTACGCGGACAGCAATATATAATAGAGAAACCTCTTTAAGTAGGAGAATGTAATTGACCATATATATGTCATTGCGAGTGGAACGAAGCAATCGCAAGCTTTTGGGATTGCTTCGCTGCATTTCATTCCGCTCGCAATGATACCATAAACTCTTTATCTACCTAACTCTCACCATGTCTAGCAAACTTGTAGAGCGGCGTTTGAATGACTTTAAGCGTAGATGTGGTAACGACGGGGATGCAGCCTTGCAACTAGCGTATCACGCTGCAATGCCCGTTGCCTTAAATCCTGAGTTGCTGCACTTTCTGCGAATTAACTTCTTTCTTGATCCACCTGAGCAACTTTCTCATACAGTCGAGTTTGAGTTTCTCACTTCTGGGCTGTGTCGTGAAATTGACGCAGAACTGTATGAAATAGAGCCAGAAATTCGCAATGAGTTGTTGCAGGGGTTAATGAGAAGGGAAGATGCAAGACAACGAATTCAAGATATTGCTACGCTGCTTTGGCAGTATGTCGAGTATCATTCGCCTTGGGCAGATAGAGTTGAATTAGAACGAGCGCAACAACTGACTGCATTGAATTTTCTAGATCCTGTAAAGGCAAAAGAGTGGTTGGATGAAGCGGAAGCTAATCCTAGTATAGGGAGAGGGGAGCAGGAATGGTTCATCGCAATGCGGCAGGAAATTGAAGAACTTCCTGACATCTCTACCCTACCGCCAGAGAAACAAAGTCAGCAAAGTGATCTTCCTTCAGAAAAAGACGTAGATTACACACGGCTGCGAGATTTGCTAGCTGCTGGAAAGTGGAAAGAGGCGGATGAGGAAACTCTAGCAGTTATGCTCAAAGCATCTGGTAGAGAAAAAGATGGCTGGCTTGATATCGAATCTATCAAAAATTTTCCCTGCACTGACTTACGCACAATTGACCAACTTTGGGTAAAATACAGCAATGGCCGCTTCGGCTTTAGTGTGCAAAAGCGCATTTGGGAAAGCGTCGGCGGCAAACCAGGCGCTGATTATGAAATCTGGGAGAAGTTTGGCGATCGCGTTGGCTGGCGTCGTCGTCGTAGAATAAAAGCAATGCTACAAAAAGAATGGCTAGCAACGGATGAACTGAACTTCACCACTCAAGCCAGGGAGGGACATCTCCCGGCGCGTTTCCGGGTTATGGGTCGCCAGTCAGCCCTGCGGCTGCTTCGTCATGAAGGAAACGGAAATACCCTGAGCAGACGAACAAGACGCCGCAACGCTACCAACCTCTTGATCGATCCTAAAGACTACCTATATACCGATTACTATATCGATTTTTTATTTTTCTCTTCTCTCACGTCCAGACTTGCAAAGTGTAACATATAAGGCTTACACAGGATTGTAAAGATTCGCAAACAAGTGATTTCCCACTAAGTATTGCGGTTTCTACGTTTTCGTTACCTGGCACTTCCGCATTTTTAATTCTTGTTGTGCTTGTAGTACGATGCTGGCAAATTGTGGGTTATAACAATTAGCGAAAATAAACTTGTAAGCTACTTCTTCTATTTCTTGGTTCGTTGCTTCCCAGTCATTTTGCGTCTACGCACTTATTGAATTTCTACATAAAGTTTCTTCCCCAAGGCATTTGCATATCTTTCTAAAGTAGAAATACCAACATCTGAGCCATCGTTTTCGATTCTATTTATTGTAGATTCATGCAAATTTAACCGACGTGCTAATTCTTCTTGTGTGATTCCCGCTTCAATTCTTGCTTGCGCTAGTAGCACTCCAATTTTAAAACTGGAATATCCAGACTCAAAATCTTCAGCGAACACCGCATCGGTTTGCTTGCGTCTGGCAATGTATTTCTCTACATCACTCATCATTTTGCTTCCTGCTTAAATAATTTCTTTTTCGTTGTTCTGCTAACTCAATCTCGAGTGAGGGAGTTTTTTGTGTCTTTTTAGCAAATCCGTTTGTTAAGACAATCAAGTTATCATCTTCAAAAAAGCCAAGCAGACGAAATGTATTATTGCCTACTTGAACTCTTACTTCCCAAATATCATCTGTATTCACTAATTTCTTAAGATATTGACTTGGCACAGAATCAAGCTCTTGAATCAGGCGTAATACCCATAGTACTTTTTGCGCTTGTTTCCCAGACAGAGAATCAAGAAATTCTTCAATAGGACAACGTTCAGAATCTGTGCGGTAAAAGACAACCTCTCTCATTCGTCACTCAGCAAATCAGCTCGTAGGTTAGCAAGAGTACCACGTTTTGCCGTACCTGTTCTCATTGCTTCCAGTGTTTGTGCTGCATTGCTAGCGATTTCTTGACGCCGTTTTTCAACTCGCCGTTTATGAATTAGTTCCAGTAGTAAATCTTGCTCTTCGATTGAAAGAGCCTCTACATATTCAATGACTGTCTGTAAGGATGCAGGCTTGCTCATCAGCAATGTTTATAGGTTTTGATGATTTTATGTTCCTTTATTTTATAGCAGTTCTCAACTGGGTGTAATATAGATTGTTTGTAGGATCAGAAATGTCAGACACCCAGTCACCACCTGAAAACCAAGAATTCGATGTCTTCCTCGCACACAACAGTGCAGACAAACCCGAAGTGAGAGCCATAGCCAATCAACTCAAGGAACGCGGTATTAAAATATGGCTTGATGAAGAACAAATCCCACCAGGAAGATCATTTCAAGACGAAATCCAAAAAGCAATTCCACTCGTTAAATCTGCCGTCATCTTTATTGGTTTGAAGGGATTAGGAAAATGGCAGACAATGGAAGTGCGCTCATTAACAACAAGGTGTGTTGAGAAAGATATCCCTTTGATTCCTGTTCTCCTTCCTGGCGTGACTCAACTTCCCGAAAAATTAGTCTTTTTGAAAGAGTATACATGGGTAGAGTTTTCTAAAAATATTGATGATATTCAAGCATTAAATAACTTGGTGTGGGGAATTACTGCAAGTCAATCATCACCTCAACAAAAACCAACTGAATTATGGTTCAATGGCGATCGCTTGCAGCAGTTCCACAAAGCACTCCTGAGTGCATTTCCTACGACTGCAAAACTCAAGCAGATGGTTCGCTTCAAATTAGATGAGAATTTAGATGCGATCGCAGGAGGTGCAAACCACTCAGAAGTCGTATCCAACCTGATAGAATGGGCTGAAGGTGAAGGGCGACTGGAAGAGCTATTAATTGCCGCTCGTAAAGATAATCCTGGTAACCCAGCTTTGCAGAGATTTGACGAACAAATGCGCAGTGGCTAGCAATCACCCGATTTTTTAATTCAGTTTTATAGAAGAACTCGACTATATTTTGCTAAAAGTAAAGCAAGAAACAGAACTTATATTAAGGACTCTACTCATGACTGCTTCTATCGAAAACTCAACAATAGGCAAACTTATCCCACCATTGGAAAGTGGAGACAGACTCACCCGCCACGAATTTGAGCGCCGTTACATAGCAATGCCCCATATTAAAAAAGCAGAATTAATAGAAGGAGTTGTTTACTTGGCATCACCAGTACGTTTTAGAAGTCATGGACAACCTCATGGAGACTTAATTATCTGGTTAGGAACCTATAAAGTGTCCACTCCTGGTATAGAGTTAGCTGACAACGCAACAGTGCGCTTAGATTTAGACAATGAACCACAACCTGACGCTGTGCTGTTAATAGATGAAAGACTGGGCGGACAAGCACGTATTAGTAACGATGATTATATCGAAGGCGCACCGGAGTTAGTCGCAGAAGTTGCAGCCAGTAGCGCATCAATTGACTTACATGATAAGAAACGGGCATACCGTCGTAATGGAATTCAAGAGTATATCGTTTGGCAAGTCTTGGATAATAAATTAGATTGGTTCAGCTTACAAAACGGCGAATATCTCTTACTAAAAGCAGATGCAAATGATGTCATCAAAAGTCAAGTTTTCCCTGGTTTATGGTTAGCTTTATCAGCACTTCTAACAGGAGACATGACTAAAGTTTTAGCAGTGCTGCAAGAAGGACTAAATTCAACAGAACACGTTGCATTTGTTCAGCAGTTATCACAACAGTAGATACAGCATATGCTCTACCTAAATTTGCGAAATTGAGACTGCAATAAAATCTAAAACTTAATGAGTCAACCAATTGTCTGGGTACACGGAGATTGCCTAAGTCCCCAAAACCCCGCACTACAAGAATATCCCGAAGCGCCAGCTATCTGGGTTTGGGACGATGCTTTAATTGAAGAATGGCAACTCAGCCTCAAACGCCTCACCTTTATCTACGAATGCTTACTAGAATTACCCGTTGTCATTCGCCGTGGTGATGTGGCGAAAGAAGTTTTAGCCTTTACCAAAGAGCATAATGCCAAGAAAGTCGTGACAGTAGACAGTCCAAGCCCCCGGTTTGGTGCTATATGCGATCAAATTGAGCGTTCTGTGGAACTAGAAGCCTTTGAAGTAGAACCATTTTTTGATTACGAAGGTTATATTGACCTGAAGCGCTTCTCTCGATATTGGAAAGTAGCAGAAAAATATGTGTTTGAATAAACTAGGACTTACGCACCACCTCCCTTGAAACCCGGTTTCTTCGTTCGTGTTTGGTTGCGAAACAGACGATTTTTGGTAGAAACCGGGTAACTTTTGCGTAAGTCCTGTAAACTTCATTTGACTAATGACTAATGACTAATGACTAATGACTAATGACTAAATTATGCGTGTTGTTATCCAGCGAGTAAAATCATCTCAAGTGAGCGTGAACGGTGAAATTGTGGGTCAAATTGGGCGAGGGCTAAACTTGCTCGTAGGTATTGCTGAGACTGACACTGGTGCTGAACTTGACTGGATGGTGCGTAAGTGTTTAGAGTTACGGCTGTTTCCAGAAGGGGAAGGAGATGAGCGTTGGCAAAAATCTGTACAAGAGATAGGCGGCGAGTTACTGGTTGTGAGTCAGTTTACGCTTTACGGCGATTGTCGCAAAGGTCGCCGTCCCTCCTTTGACTGCTCAGCCGCTCCCAAAGTGGCGGAAGATTTCTATAATCGCTTTGTTGACAAGTTGCGTGAAAGCGGTTTACGAGTGGAAACAGGTCGATTTGGGGCAATGATGCAAGTCTCGATTGAGAATGACGGTCCTGTGACTTTGTTACTAGAGCGATAAACAGGATACGTATTTTTACTTAAAAAACAAATATCAGCATCAGCTAGACTGCTGAGTACGAAATGATGAGAGAATATTAAACTAACGATAACAAAAGTTTAAATTCACCCAGTCATGGCTAAAATTGAGTTCTCCAAAGGTACCAGCGAAGAAGTTATTCCAGACGTGCGCCTGACGCGATCGCGCACTGGTGACAGTGCAACAGCAACGTTTATCTTCCAAAATCCCAAAGCGTTGAGTAGTAGCAACACTGAAGAAATTACCGGGATGTACATGATTGACGAAGAGGGAGAACTTGTCACCCGCGAAGTCAAGGGTAAATTCGTCAACGGTAAGCCAGAAGCATTAGAAGCCACTTATCTGATGAAATCCAAAGACGAGTGGGAACGCTTTATGCGGTTTATGGAGAGGTATGCTAAAGAAAATGGTCTGGAGTTCAGTAAATCTTAAGTAGTTATTAGTCATCAGTTAGTGGTTAGTGGTTAGTATAACAACCAATAACTAACGACTAACAACTAACACAAGATAATCGACAAATGACTAGTGACAAACAGTCTACGGTTGATTTATGACGCACATTCCTCACCCAGACTCCCCATATATAACGGTAAAATGCGCTGTTGTAACAGTCAGCGATACACGTTCAAAAGAAACAGACAAAAGTGGTCAGCTGATTCAAGAATTACTCCGCAATGCCAATCATGCCATAGAAGCTTATACAATAGTCAAAGATGAACCTGCGCAGATTCAAGAGCAAATGGAACGACTCGGGCAGCACTCAAGTTTAGATGTTGTGATATTTAATGGTGGCACAGGTATTGCACCGAGAGACACCACATATGATACTATAGAGAAATTGCTGGAAAAAACGCTGCCTGGGTTTGGTGAGTTGTTCCGCTTTTTAAGTTATCAAGAAATAGGTTCACGAGCTATGGCATCTCGTGCTGTTGGTGGTGTGTATCGGCAGAAACTCATCTTCTCCCTTCCAGGTTCTAGTCATGCAGTACGGCTGGCAATGGAAAAACTTATTTTGCCAGAACTCGTTCATTTAGTTGGGCAGTTGCGTACATAAAAAAACAACCCCCTAGTTGAGGAGGAGGTTATTTTTTATTTTTTTTATTCAAGTCATTTCTACGGTCATTAGAACCGACCAATTGTCAAACTGACGACAGCCAAAATTGCACTAACTATATAGAAAAAGGCAACAACTTGCAATTCAGACCAGCCGGAGAGTTCCAGATGATGGTGTAACGGTGCCATCTTGAACAAACGCTTGCCTTTGCCGTCAGGACCTTTGGTAGCTTTGTAGTAGCTAACCTGCGCCATCACAGAAAGAGTTTCTACAAAGAAAATTCCGCTGAGAATGAACAGTGCAACTAAGCTGTTGGTTAGCAGACCTACTGCTGCTAAAGCTCCTCCTAAAGCCAGCGAACCAGTATCTCCCATGAAAACACGGGCTGGGTTACGGTTATGAGCCAAGAACCCTAAGCAACTACCACTCATACAAGCACAGAAGACCATCAATCCAGGCGAGGAAGAGCCACTTAGGGCACCTAGTGCTAGGAGTGCGATCGCCACCGTTCCCCCTGCTAAGCCATCAATGCCATCAGTGAGGTTAGTAGCGTTACTTTCTGCCACTAGCACGAAGCCCGCCAAGGGCCAAAATAGTAATCCCAGGGGTAAAGAAAAACCCAAAGGCAAAGCGATATTTGTAATGTCAAAAGGTTGAGTAAAAATTAGCCACAGACAGAACGCCATTGCAAAACCGATTTGCAAAGCTAGTTTCGTCCGAGGAGATATACCTTTATTAGATTTGCGACGCAGAATTTGCCAGTCATCTATCCAGCCAATCAATCCGTAGCTTAATGTCAAAGCAGAAACTGCTAGCACCTCTGTTGCAAAGTTAGACCACACACAGGCAGTTATGACTGCTACAGGAACAAAGAATATGCCTCCCATTGTCGGTGTACCTGCTTTTTTTAGATGAGCCTGGGGACCATCCTCACGAATGATTTGCCCCGTTTTCAGTGCTTGCAGTAGTGGTATCACCCAAAAACCGACTGCGGCTGAAGCGAGCGCACAGAACAAAAATGGCAGGGTGAGCGACACACCTTGCCAAGGCAATCTATTTGCCATCCCATCTAACATCAGTGCTGATACACCCAGACTTACACCCAGTAGAGAGACCAGACCTATGCCATTAATGATGTTTAACCCTTGGTCAGGAGATAATTTTGCGTCCACGGAAACTTCCCTTCACTCCACACTTGACTTGCAAAACTAAACAATAGGGACGAATTGTGCCAATAGTATACCTTCAGCCCAGATTATTCACTCCTCATCTGGAGCGGTATCATCGTCGTCATCAAAGTCATATTCACCAATTCCATCTTCAGTACTCAAAAACTCCGATATCTCTTCTTCGTCGTCTGAGAAATCAGACTCGTGAACATCACGCGCTATGAGCCGACCGCTTGATTGCAACCAGTCCAGCAGTGAGGACTCTTGCTTTAATGGAATTACGGTTGCCCGCTGGTTTCGGGGTACCTCATGCAATGGAGAATTCAGCATATCTACGAAGACAATATAAGGGGAAGGTAGTTAGACACTAAGAGTCTATCACTTGATACAGCACTATTTACTTGTTAATTCAACTCTTAACTCAAAAATCCGACAAAAAATTTTTTATTTATCATAGATAGAGGAAAAGGTGAAAGCCCAATACTTATCGGTATGACACAATACATAATTAATCAATATTTCCTGAACTTAATGATGTTTTTTGAGGTGACAAACGATGCTAGGAAAAGCGACTCTATTAGAAGCAATTGCTGGTACAAACCGTGGACTACTTGCAACTGAGCAAGAGAAACAGGCTATCTTAGTAGCAATTGCAAATTTGGAAGACGTAAATCCTACACCGTACCCATTTGAAGCAACAAACTTGCTCAATGGCAACTGGCGATTAATATATACCACTAGCAAAGCTCTATTAAACATTGATAGTCTACCCTTATATAAACTCGGTCAAATTTATCAGTGCATTCGCGTAGAAACTAACAGTATTTACAACATAGCTGAAACTTATAGCTTACCTTTTTTTGAAGGCTTCGTCAGCGTTGCTGCAAAATTTGAGCCAGTTTCACCTCGGCGCATCAACGTGAAATTTGAACGGTCTATTATCGGTTTACAACGCTTAATAGGATACGCATCACCAGAGAGTTTTATTCAACAAATTGAAGTTGGTAAAAAAATTCACTGCGATTGATTTTCCTTTAAAACAGCTATAAACAACAAGGTTGGCTGGATATCACTTA
>JAAUSC010000400.1 GCA_012031965.1 Scytonema sp. RU_4_4 | reverse complement strand
TGAGAAAGCCTGTTTGCGCTCCAGCATTCTCAATTAATATCTTCATCAAGGAATCAAGTAACTTATCCAGCACAATTTCACCAGCGATCGCTTGGGATGCTTTCATTACCGTAGCTAAATCCAAAGCCTCTCCTGAGTTATTACTAGTTGTGGTATTAGGATTTATCGTGCGCGTATTTGTAGTGTGAGTAGCTGTTGGTGATTGAGTTAGTAACTGCGGGTATTTTGCTTCCAAATCTTTGACCTTAGCAGTTGCTCCCCAGCGCTCATAGCAATAGTGTGCCTCTTTCATGTAAGTTTGGGCAAACTTCTCCCTACCACGCGCTAAATAAAACTTTGCTGCTAACTCATAAGCTAATGCTTCTTCTTGAAGGTATTCGTTTTCTCTTGCAGCTTTAATTGCTTGCTCATAGAATTCTTCAGCCTCAAGAATGTGACCCAAGACTCGCGCCTTCTCTGCCTCTACTAGGTCATATTTGTGCTGAAAATTCATCGGAGCACCCTTCGCCCATTTCTGCATCTTTTCTTGGTTACTTGTCACTTTCCGTAGGAGGTGTTCTTGTTCTGAATTGGGGACAGATTGATACACCGCCAGCCGTACCAGAGAATCGTAGAAATGAAAAATAGGAACACTTAATGCACCTAGCGCACTGTGTAAATACTGTTCGGCAAAATTGGCATTTTCTACAGCTTGAGTAAACTCCCCAAACAGATAACAAAGGATAAGTTTGTTTAAATAAAAGTAGTGGAGTCCGAGTATGTCATTAGCTGCCAAATGAAGCGGTAGCAATTTATCTTCGTTGTAGGCATCACCGAGTAAACAGCATGGGTTTTTAACCTGTCCCAGTAAGTTAAGAACTGCCTGCCGATAAATTTGATGATAATTCAAGGCTATTTCTTGCTTGAGTTGAGCGACGACATTACTGTAGGTCGCCATCTCCCTTTCAAGTTCCGTCAGTTCGAGACCACTCCAGTATGAATACTGACATTTACGATATGCAGCATAGCCTACATATTCAAAATCTCCGTTTTCTATTCCGCTTTGATACGCCCTTTGGAAAAGTGATAAGGTTTCTCTGACATGAACTTTCCCATGCCTTGTGAATCCTGCAGCTATGTGGAATATCTTATTCTTGAGTGAGTAGCCATTTAACAGTTCCACTAGACTTAAAGCCAAGGAACCAAGTTGATAAGCCGATTCACTATCGTTGACTACCCCATTTATGATTGCTCCGTACCAACCATAAGTAAAGGCAGAGAAGGGGGCATTGCCATGTTTGATAGATAAATCTACTTGCTCGCACATGATCAGCACGAATAGTGCAGGCATAGCTTGATAAGCAGGAGAAGTTATACTTGATAAGATAAGCATGGTTGCCAGCTTGTAGGCATCTGTCATCTCAGGCAGGTTAATCAAGTCCTCTATATTATTTCCGATCAAAGAAGCCGTTGTTTCCTCCAATCGCTGCTGAATGTCTATCTGGGTAGGCGATTCTGGTAAACTCACCCCCAGCAGTTCTAGTACTTGTCGCCCAATCTTGACTGCTTCGAGTTGTTTGCTCTGCGCTATGCGGGTTTGGATTTTGACCTGATAGATTTTTACTTTGTCCAGAATAGTTTTTGCCTGTTGCAAGACAATACTTGCCTTTTTTTCCATCTCATCAAAGTCACCGCATAAGTACGCCGCTTCTGCGGCTTCCTCATATAGAGCCAGGGTGAAGTCATACTGACGCTGCCAGCTATCCATTGCCAGCCATTCTATTCCCGTGGTTAAATATTGTTTAGCAGCACTATAAGCTGCTGCTGCTTTAGCTTTCTGACCTGCCATCAAATTCAATCTGGCTATTTCATCTCGTTCTTGTTGACAGGTGACAAGCCCAATACCTACATTGAGATGATCGACAATTTCAAATAGCTTTTCTGATAACGCCTCACTGGAAGTATTTTGCAACAGATTGCGACCGATTTGTAAATGAACGAGTTGTTTTTGATTCTCATCAATCAAGGCATACGCTGCTTGTTGAACTCGGTCATGCAGGAATTTATAATCTTGGATTAATAATTCTTCATCTAACTCAGATACGGGCAGGATGAACCCAGACTGAACTGGCAATAATAAATCTGGGAAAATTTCTTTAGGTGATTTTTCACAAATAATAGAGAGGGTGTTTAAGTCAAAATCTGCACCTACACAAGCTGCTAGACGTAATACTTGTTGTGTGACTTGTGGCAGTTGCTTCAACTTCCCAATCAGCAACTCTACCACGTTGTCGGTAATGCCCTTCGCTTCAATTTGGGTAGTATTCCATCGCCAAATCAGATACCCAAAATCAAAGGTAATCAAATTTTCTGCATACAGCGTTTTCAGAAACTCATTCACAAAGAAGGGATTACCTCCAGTTTTACGCAGCACTAACTCTGCTAAGGGTTTGGCGGGAGCGATGTTACTGTGCAATGTTTCGACAATCAGTTGTGTCAGTGGCTCTAATTCTAGAGGGGCTAACGTAATTTGGTTGATGGTTGCTCCTTCTTTTTGCGCTGCTCCAGCATCATCATCAACGGATGAGTCGGGTTAACTTCATTATCCCGATACGCCCCAATCAGAAATAGATACTGCATCTCGCTATCCGTCAACATCAACTCAATCAACTTAAGCGTTGCTGAATCTACCCACTGCAAATCATCCAAAAAAATAACTAAGGGATGTTCCCTGGAGCAGAAAACCCGGATGAACTTTTGAAACACTCTGTTAAACCGATTTTGAGACTCAGTTGCTCCCAATTCTGGTACTGCAGACTGTTTGCCAATAATGAGTTCTACTTCAGGAATGACATCAATAATGATCTGCCCATTCGCACCCAAAGCCGCTAAGAGTTTTTCTTGCCATTGATGCAGTTGGGCTTCCGGTTCACTAAGCAGTTGCTGCACCAATCCAGCAAAAGCATTTACGACAGCCGAGTAAGGAATATTACGCTGAAGCTGGTCAAATTTACCAGAAATGAAATAGCCGCGCTTTT
>JAAUSC010000028.1 GCA_012031965.1 Scytonema sp. RU_4_4 | reverse complement strand
AATCATTCCGGAAGCATATAGACTCCTTTGCCGTATGGGATGCTATCGCTATCAAGATGTACCTTTCCAATTGAAGGGGTTTTGTGTTTGCTATGGGATGTACCAGAGTCGCAACGTCGGCGGGTGGTTAATCGCTTATGCGCTCGATGTTTAGTAGAATCTCGTAACGAAAAATACTGGCTACATCCAGTGATTCTGGCTGCAGCGATCGCTCGGTTGCGACTGAGTGGAGAATGGGAGACAGCGAACCGCAAAGCTGCCGATTTTTGGACAAATAGTGTGAATACAGTTCAAGGCACAACAGATGCATTGAGAGCGTTGGAAGCTTACTATCACTATGTAGTTATTGAAGATTTTGAACAAGCTGCGGATGTCATCATCAAACAGAGAAATAATAAATGGGGAACTCATGAATCTCTTGGGCGTTCGTTTTACAAACGAGGTTTGTTAAAACAAATGACCGCTGCCATCAACGAAATATTAAACAAGCTTAATCCAGGGTATCGCCTTGCTAAACTTTACCATACATTAGGTGCTATATGCTGGCTCAAAGGTGAAATTCACCAAGCCATTAATTATTGTAAGCAATCAAGAGAAATAGCGCTTACCTGCTTGCAATCAATACAACAAGAAAATGAGCCTGAAAATTTTAAAAAAATTAAATTAATAGTCATCAATTCGTTTTTAACTATAGGAATTTGTCAAATAGGTTTCTGGGAACTTGACGAAGCCGTCACTACTTTTCGGCAAGCTGTTAAGCTTTGCGAGGAAGTTGACTATGATAAATATGCTCCATCTGTTTTGTTTTACCTAGCATTTTTAAATTCCTGTTTGGGACAAAATCAAGAAGCAAGTGAGATTGCTAATTACCTCTACAATAAACTACCGGAAGAAGGACTGCCTTCATGGGTAACAGAGTATAGATTATTTTACTTATCCCTAACATTTAAGAATCTAGGAGAAATAGAAAAATCATTTGAAATATACCAAAAAGATATAGAATATGCAGAAAAAAGTCCTTATACTCAAGCAAAAACTAAAGCTTTAATTGGTTTAGCACAGTTATATCGAGAACAGGGAGAATTTGAAAAATCAGTAGCTTGTCATGAAAAAGGAATCAGAGTTTTAGGTGAAATAGGCGCTAAATGGGATTTAGCTGAAGCTTATTATCAACTAGCATTAACTCATAAAATCATGGGGGAAGCTGCTAAAAGTCGGGAAAATTTTGCTCAGGCGATCGCACTCTTTCAAGAAATGCAAGCACCCAGACAAGTTGAGAAAGTCAAAACAGCAATGGGGTGTCTGTAGAAATAATCAGCAGTAATGTTAGAGCAGCACGTAGATCAATACGTTTATGACCAATTGGTTTTGGCGCGTCATACTCAGCTAAAATGGAACTGAGTTTTTTCCACAATTCATCAGGTACACGCTAAATGGTTGCTAATGTTTTTTGTGCTTGACCCACCCATAGAGCAAGGTATCCAGAAGTTTGTACAGGTGTTGAAAATGAATTGATTAACACTAATCTGAGCGTAACCTTCCCAACTTGTGCTCCCTTTTGAGATAGCGTCTTAGTAAGTACTGCGAAGGAGAATATATAGTAATGCTAACTTCTACAGTCGTCTCGAATGTATCAAGTGCAAAATATTTTTCACTAGAAGAGTGGATGCAGAATCCCCCCGATCATACAGAATGGGTGAATGGGGAATTAGTAGAGAAAAATGGAGTGACACTTAAGCACAGCCGGATACAAGGGAATTTATATTTTTACTGGAGAAATTACAAAGACTCCAGCGGACAAGGAGGACAAGTTTATACAGAAGTACCCTGTCGTACCAACAAGCAGGGACGTGTTCCTGATGTTGCTTATCTCACACCAGAACTTTTCAATCAATTTGGTGAACCTGCTGTGTTACCCCAAAGTTTCCCACTCATTGCTGAGATTGTTTCCCCTACGGATTTGGCTGAAGAGGTTATTGCTAAATCTCAAGAATATTTGCAGTCTGGAGGCGAGGAAGTTTGGCTGGTGTTTCCCGAAAATCGTTGGATTATTGTGATAACAAAAAATCAACGGTTTGTGTTTACTTCTGGTGAAATTGTCAGCACTCAAATTGTGCTAAAAGGTTTCAGTGTAGCAGTTGATGAATTGTTGGCTTGATGAAAACTTCCGCTTGAAAGGACTGTAGAGACGTAGCATGTTTTCTCTCTCCCTGCTACCGTAATAGGTAATCTTTGGGTGGAAAGGGAATATTGTAGAGGCGCAACATATCGCCTTTTTTATAAAAGTATCAATCAGAATAATCACTACCAGAACCATACTTCCAGCTATCAGTCCAGCGATTCCAATAGTATTTAGATGTCGTGGGTAAAGTTTTCTTCCACGGTTCTAAGATTTGACTGAGCCAAAATAAAACAGAGTAAATTCCTAAG
Organism: Scytonema sp. RU_4_4; assembly: GCA_012031965.1. Taxonomy (GTDB): domain Bacteria; phylum Cyanobacteriota; class Cyanobacteriia; order Cyanobacteriales; family Nostocaceae; genus Brasilonema. Next base: position 46,058 of record JAAUSC010000028.1, on the reverse strand, counting down.
TTCCCGTAATGCACCATCCAATCTAGTAAAGTTCCCAAACCGACTTGAGGAATGACTTTGGCAACTAATCCTGGATGTGTTAAGAAAGTTTTTATGAGTGTTTTTGTCAGTGCTGGAAACTGTACTATATCTTGTAAAAATGGTTTGAGTACGGGTTCACCGAGTTGTTGCATTTGTTGAAAGACTGCAGACAATAGTTGGTTAATTTGATTTGGTTCAATTTTTTGATTAACGTCAACACTCATAGCTCTTTGAAAGAGCCAAGTCACAGCTAAACTAGGTTGATATAGTTGCAGTAGTGTCATTTCCTTTGCAGATAACTGATTTGTTTCCAGAGCTTCGTGAATACCTAATGTTAAACGCCGCAAGTGACGCACCATTGCACCAAAACCACCAAAACTCAAGGGAGACTGACTCCCACTGCTATCTCCAACGGGTAGAATGCGACTCCAAGGTGTCTTCAGAGGATGACGATAGGAGGGAAAAAAGCCAAAGAGTGCTCGTTTCAATGTTAGCTGGCTTAACTCCACGCCTTGATATTTTGGCATGAAACGCAGATAATCCTCAAAGAGAGCTTCTAAACTCAAGCGTTGTGGATTAGCGTCCATGTAAGTAAACATGTAAGTCGTTCTACCATCTCTTGCTGGGAAAGCTTCCCAAAAATATTGACATTGATTTTGTATGGGCGTGAACGATAACAACAAATCGCCTGTCTGATTTTCTGGAAAACCTTGAGCACAAGTTCCCACAACTAAACAAAGTGCATCTGGTTTCTTTCCCTGACGTGCTTGTTGCACTATGGGAGAAAGATGTCCCATTGCATCAATTAATAACCTGGTTTTGAATTGGTTATTGACCATCACTCCATCAGGATGAACAACCGCTTCTGTAAATGGAGTGTTTTCAAACAACTTTCCACCAGATGCAAGAAATCGCTGCTTTAAAGTTTCCAGCAAATAAACTGGATCGACACCAATGTTGAGGACATCTGTTACCCAAACTTCTGTACCACCACAAAAGCTCACTCTCGCAGGGTTGTATTTTGTGGCGATCGCCTGCTCTAATTCTGCATCCGTAAGTAAATTTAATTCCAAAAAAACTTGTAATTCTTTACGAGAAATATTCCACTCTTGCTCTCTACCACGCAAAATTGAGCGTTCTATTAACGCGACTCGCATTCCCTTCAAAGCTAAAGCACAACCAATCAAAATACCTAATGTCCCGCCGCAAATGACAACATCCCAATCTATAGCGCCTAAAGGTTGCTGAGTTTCTTTCACCACGACTGGTACAGCGGCGTCACCCTCTCTGAGTGATGTCAAAATCCGATCAGCTTGACGTAACTTGTCTAAAATATTACCTGGAAGCTGCGAAAGAACATTTTCTGTTAGGGACATGACGGTAAGTTCCACCAGAGTAACTAGTTTAATAGTACTGATGGAACTTGACAGTCGAAATAAATTTGCTATTATCAAAACTATCTATTCTAGGATAGATGTATAGAAAGTCAAGATAGTCTTGTTTCAAATAAGCGAGTCATTTTACAATTAAAGAAAAAATCAAGAAAAAATTCAAAACTTAATATTGTTAGCATCTCAATCCTTTCTTCAAAAAAGGTTTGAATTTTTCTCATTCTTTTAAAGATACTGTAAAAATTTTCCACAATCTGTTTGCAGAAAAAAAATAATAAATTTTTTAGTATAAAGTTTAGTATATCAATGCAGAATCTCTGTTTGAGAAAAGCATTGAAACAACTAGTATGTATATTCTTTATGAAAATCGCCTTTATAGTAGGACCATTTCCTATCTTATCAGAGACGTTCATTTTGAACCAGATTACAGGGTTGCTTGTGCGTGGTCAAGAAGTTCACATTTATGGCTATCACCCTGATGATACTTCTAAGACTCATCCCGATGTGGAGAAATATAAATTACTTGACCGCACCTACTACATACCTCAAATTCCTAACAATTACTTCTTGCGCTTTCTCAAAGGATTATCGTTAATATGTACCAATTTTTACAAAAAGCCTTTGGTTTTGCTGCAATCTCTTAATATTTTCAGGTATGGAAAACGAGCCACTTCCATGAGGTTGCTTTACTCCGTCATACCTCTATTAAACTCTCAATCATACGATATTATTCACTGTCAATTTGGAATGTACGGCATCGAAGGTATGATTTTACGAGATATTGGTGCCATCAAAGGAAAATTGATAACTTCGTTTCGAGGCTTTGATATCAGCTGGTATGTGAAAGCTTGTGGGAAAGATGTGTATAATGAGCTATTTGTTAAAGGAAATTTTTTTCTAGCCAACTGTGAGTTTTTTAAACAACGAGCGATTCAATTAGGTTGTGACGAGAAAAAAATTGTTGTCCACGGCTCAGGAATAGATTGTAGTCGGTTTACTTACAAGCCACGTTATCCCCGTCCTGACGGTAAGATTATGATTGCAACAACAGGACGTCTTATTGAAAAGAAAGGCATAGAATATGGTATTCGTGCCGTTGCTAAAGTGGCAAAGCTTCATCAGAATTTTGAGTACAATATCATAGGTGATGGATATTTGAAAGAAAACTTGCAGGAGGTGATTGATGAGCTAAATGTTGCTGATAAGGTCAAGCTTCTTGGCTGGAAAAACCAGAAAGAGATTATTGAAATTTTAGATAATACTCATCTGTTTATAGCTCCAAGTATAACCGCTGAAGATGGAAACCAAGATGCTCCTGTCAACACATTAAAAGAAGCAATGGCGATGGGCTTGCCAGTTATAGGTACTCGACACGGTGGTATTCCCGAATTAGTAGAAGATGGTATTTCCGGTTTTCTTGTTCCAGAACGTGATTCTGATGCAATAGCCCAAAAAGTGCATTATTTTATTGAGCATCCAGAAATGTGGGAACAAATGGGCAGAGCCGGTCGTGTTTATGTAGAAGAACATTACGATATGAACAGGCTGAATGATGAGTTAGTAAAGATTTATCAGCAAGTCGTGATGAGTTCTTCACACTCATTTCATCAAATACCAAATGTATCCGTAAATTCTTAGGTTGATGAATTTATCATAGTACTTAGTGCTACGATAAAAAGAACTGGGTGCTTTCATTTGCTGTTATTTTTTTGCTGCTTTTAAAAATAAACACAATCGTTTCAGATTAGCAGAGGATTTAGAAATGAGTTTCCCAGAAATTGCAGAAATACAAGTTACGATTGTTGTTGTTCCACGGGAGCGTTTCAGTTTCACTCGTGAATCTCTTGAAAGCATCTACGAGCATACAGAGTATCCTTTTAAATTAATTTACGTGGATGGTGGTTCACCCTCTCATGTCAGGGATTATTTGGTAGCTCAAGCTAGTGAAAAACAATTTCAACTGATTCGCACTGAACATTATCTCTCCCCAAATAGAGCCAGAAACCTGGGTTTACAACAAATTACAAGCAAATATGTTGTTTTCATAGATAACGATGTCGTCGTGACTCCAGGCTGGCTGAAAGCATTGGTGGAGTGTGCTGAGCAAACAGGAGCCTGTGTAGTAAGTCCTCTTATCTGTCAATACCTTCCATTACATACAGAAGTGCATTGTGCAGGTGGAGAATCTGGGGTGAGAGTGGACACTAAAGGCGAGACAACAAGACGACGAATAATTGAGAAAATTTATAAACAAGGTCGGCAGATAGCAGATGTACGTCCTCAACTACAGCGACAGCAAACAGGGCTAGCAGAATTCCACTGTATGATGGTACGCACAGAGATATTTGAGAAAATTGGTTTTTTGGATGAAGCACTACTAAACACAAAAGAGCACGTCGATTTATGTATATTGGTGGCTGAAGCTGGCGGCGAAATCTATCTTGAACCAGAATCTCTAGTAACATATGTGCCAGGACCACCACTTGAGTGGACAGACCTACACTACTATATGCTGCGTTGGAGCGATGCGTGGGAACAGACTAGCCTGAAACGCCTGCGAGACAAGTGGAACCTCACCGAAGACGAGTACTTTAAAAATAAGTACAAGCGTTTGGGGTGGCGGCGAGATATGACAATTATCAGCCCCCTTGTTCGTAAAGCGCCTTTTGGCAAAATTGGCGATCGCATCGCAGGGAAAATACTGCGTCACATGGACAAAGCACTGAACCAATTTCTGACAACCCGCTATGCTAAGAAACATTTGCAAAATCCGCCAATAATGTCATCAACGCAACAGGAGAAGCCTGTCATGACAACAACTACAGGGAGTTGAAATTTAAATTTATAGCGTTATATCTATGCATGATGATTGTTCTTTCAATCTCATGCATAAATGCAAGAACGCAAAAGTTTTCTTCACGCCTTTGTGTCTATGTCAGAGCTGACTATTCGTAACTATGTGCAAACTACCAACGCCAAAATCCTCCAAAATCCTTTAGTGTGAATGGTGGGCAATCCCTACTCTACCCAACGTAAAAAATGCAGTATCTTGCAGGGCTAAGACATTTTGAATCACAAAAAAGTTCTAAAATCTCAACCACCAGAGGTTATTTATACCCCAGAAAGTCAGCTAAGGCGTCCTGTTGCATTGTTCCAACAAATGTGGCGAGACTTGCTGGCTTCTCGCGAACTTGCTTGGCGATTAATGATACGGGATATCAGCGCCCAGTATCGTCAATCATTCTTGGGAGTCGCTTGGGCTTTTTTACCACCAATTGTCATGGCTGCTGGATTTACCCTTGCTAATGATGCCAATGTCATTAATGTTGGGACAACAGATATTCCTTATCCAGCTTATGTCACATTTAGTACAGCACTGTGGCAGACATTTACAGAAGCATTAAATGGTCCAGTACAAGCAGTCACAGTGGCAAAACCAATGCTATCCAGAGTCAACTTTCCTCGAGAAGCACTCATTTTGGCAAAGGTAGGAGAAGTCTTTTTTAACTTTGCCATCAAACTGATTTTAATAGTGGCATTGTATATTTGGTTTCGCATCCCTATAAGTTGGACAGTCATTTTAGTGCCAGTGGCATTAATTCACTTAGTGATGCTAGGAACATTTTTTGGTATATTATTAGCTCCTCTAGGGGTTTTGTATCAAGATGTTTCTAGAGGAATAACTTTAATGACAGGGTTTTGGCTTTTCCTCACTCCAGTCATTTACCCAGTTCCTAGTCAAGGAACTTTTGGTTTTTTAGTCAAGCTTAATCCCGTTACTCCTCTGTTAGTCACAGTGCGAGAGTTAGCAACAACAGGGATTGTATCAGACTCTCTGGGATTTTGGGTGGTGAGTGGGCTGTCTTTTGTTGGTTTACTACTAACTTGGATTGGATTTCGTCTTGCTATGCCTTTCGTTGTTGAAAGAGTGAGTTCTTAATAATGACTAATGTGGTGGAACAAGAAATTGCTGTTAGTTCTGAGGATACTGAAATTGTCATTTCAGTAGAGAATGTTTCTAAAAAGTTTTGTCGAGATTTAAAACGTTCCTTAATGTATGGGGTTCAGGATATCGCCACTGAGATGTTTGGAGGAGATAGAAAGAGTGACACTTTAAGAAAAAAAGAGTTTTGGGCACTCAAAGATATTAGTTTTCAACTACGACGAGGAGAAGCACTCGGTTTAGTTGGTTCAAATGGAGCTGGAAAAAGTACACTGCTTCGCATCATTAGTGGTTTGATAAAGCCAGATACTGGTTCTGTAAAAGTTAAAGGTAGGATAGCTCCGTTAATTGCACTAGGAGCTGGTTTTAACCCTATCCTCACGGGACGAGAAAATATCTATGCAAATATGTCGATTTTGGGTCTATCAACCAAAGAAATTGAAGAGAGATTTCAAGATGTGATAGATTTTGCTGGGATTGCAGATGCTATTGATGCTCCTGTACAAACTTATAGTTCTGGAATGGCTGCGCGATTAGGTTTTGCTTGTGCAGTTTATATAGAACCAGAAATTTTACTCATTGATGAAGTGCTGGCTGTTGGAGATATAAAGTTTAGGATGAAGTGTCACCGTAGGCTTGCTAAACTCCGGGAAAAAGGCACAGCGTTTATCTTAGTTTCTCATAATCCACCAGCAATACTAAATGTATGTCATTCTGCAGTTTATCTATCAAAGGGTCAGTTGATTGCAACTGGAGATGTAGATTCAGTCGTTCGTAGGTACGAAGAAGATTTGTGTCTCAGCGGTAGCGAAAAATCTGTGGGGCCTATGTTCTTACCAGAAAAGCCTAAAAATGAAAGTAGTGGGATAGATATTGTTTCTTTATGTTTTAAAGATGAGCAAGAAAATATCTTGGAAACGCTCATCAGTGGTGAACCTGCTTTTTTCTGCGTAGAATGCAAAGCATATGAGAAAATTACTAAAGCTAATTTGTGTGTAACAGTAACAGCTTTGTCTGGAGAACATGAACGGATTTTTTATCTAACCTCTGGAAGTGACAATGAGTATTTAGAAGTCTTGCCAGGAAAAGTTGAATTGCAAATGTATATGCCTTATTGTGGCTTGAATCCTGGAGTATATAACGCAAAGATTTTCATAAGAAGTGGTGGATATTCTTTTGATGCTGTTGAATCTTTTAGATTTACAGTGACAGCAAATCACATCACCAGCCAATCTTTGTTTTATCAACCGCGAAAGTGGCAAGTTAAAAACAATTTAACTTAACTAAAGCCATATTGAAATCGTTTGATTCTCATGATATCTGTATGTGCAAAGTTTGCTTTACTCTCTCTGATAACCAAAACTATGTACCCCTACGCGCAAACAAACATCCAACTATTCAACCAACTAAGACGTGAAGGTTACTCAAATACTGACCTTTGTTGCATTCACAATGCTTATCAGCTTGTCATACCCCTATTTACAGGCTGTTTTCGAGCCTCTGGCAAGACGTTTATTGCCCATCTAGTAGGTACTGCTAGCATCCTCTGTGCTCTTCACGTACCTGCAAAAGTGATAGCTGCTGGTTTATTACACGCTGCGTATGCTAGTGGTGACTTTGGAGACGGAGGAAAGGGATTCTCGGACGTCAAACATCAACATATCAAACGTGCTGTCGGTGAAGAAGTGGAGGATTATGTTGCAAAATATACATTTTTGCGATGGAACGAACAGACTATTCCTACCATTCGCGATCGCCTTGATGCACTTGATCCAACTGACCGTAATGTGGTTTTAATACGCTTGGCGAATGAGCTAGAAGAGTACCTAGATCTTGGCATTCTCTATTGTGGAGATGTTAAATATCAGCGATACATGAATCATAACAATCATTATATGGTTGAGATGGCAGAAAAATTAGGTTTTCCCACTTTGGCTGTGGAACTAGCAACGGTGTTCAAAGAAACTGCTTTAGCTGAAATACCCGTTGAACTGCGTAACCAAAGCAGTCATAGTGCTTCATTTTTCTTAGTCCCCAACTCCTACCGTAAGCGACTTTCGGTAGCATTTTCTCATTGGCTTGTTAGTAAGCTTCATCATTTATCCTCTGCAATTGTCCACAAACTTCGTCATCTTCCTTTTGCAATTGGCATGAGGATGAAATCTCATGTTAAGAGTTAGTCGCAGCAGTCAGTTGGAGTAAGGTCATAAGTCGATAGATTTGAGGAAGCAGATATAGATTATTAGTCTCCAGTCAAACAGGGATTTTATAAATTGTATATTAAATTATCAGTACTATTTTCATGGTACTGCCAATCTATTTTTTTATTTAAGGATAATAGAAATGGAAAACCTTGTTTCGGTTATTATACCTTGCTTTAATGCAGAGAGATGGATAGCAGAGGCAATTGATAGCTGCTTAAATCAGACTTATCCTAACATAGAAATCATCGTAATTGATGATGGTTCAACTGACCATTCTTTAGAAATTATCAAAAGATATGAAAAAAAAATAATTTGGGAATATTTGCCCCATAAAGGAGGAAATTACGCTAGAAACACAGGTTTTGCTATATCTAAGGGGAAGTATATCCAGTACCTTGATGCAGATGACTATATATTACCAGAAAAAATAGAAAGGCAAGTGAGTTTTCTAGAAGCAACGGGGGCAGATGTCATTTATGGTGATTGGAGATATAAACATCATTTGCCTGATGGTACAAGTTTTCTAGATAATGTAGAGATTGCTGGAAGACAAGTAGATATCCTTGAGTCTTTGCTTCAAGATTGGTGGACAGCTGTCGCGTCTTTACTCTATAAAAGAACTGTTGTTGAAAAGAGTGGTGGTTGGGATGAAAGCTTGCGTGCTGCACAGGATAGAGACTTCTTTTTATCAGTCGCAATCAATGGTGCCAAAGTTGTCTATCAACCGGGCTGTTATTCTATCTACAGACGATATGGCAATGTAACAGTCTCTAGTAGCTCTAAGCCCCGCTGGATAGAAAGCCACTGTGCAGTATTAGAAAAGGCAGAACAAAAACTGAAACAGATGAACAAATTTTCAATGAAGTATCAGTATGCCTTAGCTAAATCTTACTTTGAATTGGCTAGAGAGTCTTTGTTGATGGACGACTACTCACAATACCTACGGTTTTTAGAAAAAACTTTAATTGTATTTCCAGATTTTAAAAGAAACACTTCTAGACGATTCTATCTTCTTGTTCAAAGCATCTGTGGCTTTCGTCATGCTGAAAGAATTGCCTATCGTATAGTGTTGCTCAAAAAATCTTTCAATTGAATCTTAAGATAGCTTTGTTAGTCTAAAAAAGAAATACGAAACAACACACTAATATGTGCTAATGCAATCTTAACATAGGTATAGTACTATATTTGATATGACAGGTGAAATTGATGAATCGTGGAAAAATTGTTGCAATTATCACAGGTGCTATTTCCATAATTTTGGCACTTGCTTACCTGCTTCTTGTGCAACTGCTAGACTTTCGGGGCGAAATGAAACCTGCCCCTCTCAGTCAGTTGTCGCACCAATCATTATTACTTGTTTACATTTTACCAAAAAATGGATAAGCAGTAGTAGAAATAATATACTAACTAGAGCGAAAAGTATAACAGAGATGCAACGAATTGCGTCTCTGCTTTATTTATATTGAACTATCATAGATATAAAATAATAATAACTATAAAATAAATCATCCAATCTTAATTTGTAGGGTGCGTTAACGGAGTAACGCACCACGTTGATCTTATCTGTCACGGTGCGTTAGCCAAAGGCATAACGCACCCTACAAATGGAATATTTTTTAATTGGAAGTCCCTTATCTGCGTCGAGGGTGCGTCGAGGGTGTGGTATTATATTCCCAAAGAATGCAAACTTTTGCAAAAAACGCAGTGTAACAGTCACAAAAACAAACAGCCGATGCTCCCAAACAGAGCATGGTTTTGGCAACTATTTCACCGAAGCAAAATTGCATTCATTTAGATATCTTCAGTTGTGTCACTTCTCGCAACCTATTAATAACAAAAGATTTCTCTAAGTACGACAACAAAGCACCTGCTTTGGGACCACGTTCCTTACCCAAAAAAGATAAGTAAACAGCCTTGAATGCATTCGCTTGTTGTATCTGCAATTCCTTAGACGTGGAAAATAAAGTCGTTTGTAACTCCTCACCGTTCCAAGCAACGACATTCTCTAAATTCTCTATTAACTTTTCCAAGTAAGAAACTTGCTCTTCAGTTAACTCGCTAGCTTTTTGAGGAACTTGCTCAAGATAAAGAACAAGCTTTTCTTCCTCATCTGCATAATCTTGTAGCCATTTTTTGGCAGCTGCAATCCTTTGATTCAAAACTTGCCAGTCAAACTCACTCAAAGGTTCAGGACTCCGTTTCGCTATTTCCTCTTCTATATCAATATGCGGAATTTGCAGGAGTGAAATAATTGTACTGAAATCAAAAGGATAATAAGGTTTAATGTTGTCGCCCAAGTGTGCATAATACAGAGGCATTAACTCTTCAGTCAATTCTGGTTTCTCAGGGTTTGCTGAAATCTGAGCTTGATATTTTCCAATCAAAGTATCATAGTCCCGAAAAAGACGAGTTATTGTCTCATAGTTGGGAGCAAAGTTGATCACTGTTCTTGGCTGAGTACGCAGCATCAAGAAGCGCAGCAATTCAGGGGGAAGTAAATCAGCAATTTCTCTAGCACTTGAACCCACTCCCTTTGATGAACTCATCTTAGTGCCATTCACCAAAATAAATTCATAGGGAGAATGGAACGGAGGTTGCTTGTTTAAAACCTTACGACAGATAGCGTTTGCTACATCTCTAGAACCACCTTTTTGAGAGTGATCCTTACCTGCCATCTCAATAGTCACACCCAATAAATTCCATTTTGCAACCCATTCTACCTTCCAAGGTAGTTTACCATTGCCATCAAATGGAGAAACCCAGCCTGAGTGTCCACAACCTTGTACCCAATTCGTTGCATCTGGCTTACAAGTGTAAAAAACTTCTGAGCCGTTGTAGTCTGTGACAACTGTTGTGGCAATTTTACCGCACTTTTGACAAATAACCTGAAATGGATACCAGTTATTTGGGCGGTCTGCCTTACTCACCTCTTTATATGCTTCTCGGACTAGGTGAGCATTTTTGAGAAAAACATCAATATAATGGTTGAGTTTCCCAGAACGATATAAATCGCGCAGATAATAAACTTCTGGTCTGACTCCTAAATAATCAAAGACTTCCAAGAATTCACCCATGAAATACTTGGCATAATCACTGGCTGTATCTTTTGGTGACGGTACATTGCATAGTGGAAAGCCAAGATAGGGCGAAAACTTCTCCTGATCAAGGTACTTGGGCACTGTATCTAGTGCATCGTAGTCATCGACACCGTATAAAAACTTAACGGGCTTACCTGCGTGTTTCAAGGCTCGATAAATAACGTCATGGATAACCACGCCCCGTAACGATCCTACGTGTACCCTTCCAGAAGGAGTCTTGGAATCGTTAACGACTTGATCGCCTTGTGCATCAGCAGCAATTTTATCAGCCCAAAACATTGTTGATTTACATCTGTTTACAGTCCTTACATTTTAGCTTTACAGATGGCTTCTTGGAATGAGCAGGGCGATGTCTGGTGACACGCTGCTAGTCTTCATCAACAACTTGATCTTTAAGTTCTTGTTTGATAGGTTTGACTATAATAAGTAAATCTAAGTACGTTACGTACTTAGATTGTTGCTTTTTCCCAATAGAAGTAGAAAAGCAATAGCTACAAAAAACCATTTACAGAATTGTGAGTAGCTATATCTAGGTGTAGCTACAGTTCTGGATGACGTTTAGGGTCTCTACCAAATATTTCGAGTGCGTTGTGTTATTTACACTAAATGTCCTCAAACAGTGGTTCGTGTTTTATGACTCAGGCATACTTAATTAGTGTAAGCAAAGATAGGTTCAGCTATGTTACCTACTTTGTGGATAGAGACTGGAATAGCAAGCAGTTGTTTGTTTTGACTAGATATACTCAGGCGAATCTAGTAACGCGTGGCGTAAGTGAGCCAACCATCGTTTTAACTGGTTAACTTAACGCAAAAGACGGCTAATGTCTTGGCTACATAATAATGAATGCATTTCCGCCATCATGTACTAGTGAAGCTAGTAGCGAAGTAAAGCTAGGTTAGAAAGGTAGTCCCAATGAAAAAATTTCACCGCCATGCATGAAAAAGATTTTTTCCCTTCTGAAGAGCGTGAGTTGGTAAGTTGGTGAATTCTATTTTCAAGTCAGGATTTTGAAGGGAAAGTAGATGTGCTTTTTTAAGACAGAAAAGCCAAATTGATATGGCTTGATTGATATGGCTTATCTGCATCTTTAAGTATAAGTCATTACAAAATAAGATTTATCGGTCTTCAGGTAAGGCAGAGGAGCCAGTAACGTAGCGTCGATATGCAGGCGTTCGCGAAGCGTCTTTGAAGGAGAATCATGAACGCAATCCTATACATCTTGTGTGCGGGTTGCGCGTGGTGAACCAGTATTGCAGTCCTTGTTTCCCTCATTTGGTATCTGGTGGAGCGCGCAGCGTGTCCGGAGGACATCCCCGCTCTTGCGCAGCCGTACCGTAGCCATAGGGCGAATGCTCCCGAACGACTTTCTGAGATGGAAGACTGTGTACCATTACTTCCGTCAATGGCGTAAAGATGGAACATGGCAACAAATTCATGAGCGTTTACGGCTCTACTGAGTACGTGGAGCGCCAAGATAGGCATCCCTCCCAAAGTGAAGCAATTTTGGATAGTCAAAAGAATTTCCAGCACGCTTGTTATTGATGTATACCGGTCGATTTTAAGTGTAGTCACCCGTCATGAGCAACAAAAAGGGTTTGTAGTTTTGCCCAAGCTAGGAAAAGTTGAGAGAATTTTTGGTTGGTTCAATTGGTGTCGGCGACTGAGCAAAGATTATGAGGTACTTCCAGCAAACCACAGAAGCATTCATTTACGTCGCAATGACTCGTTTAATGCTCAAACAACTTGTGTAACTGTCATCACTTCCTCAGAACTTTTCAGACATACTCTAAGTCTACAGCAAATTCTTGCAATTATGATGTTGAAATCATTACAGTATCAAGCTGGGAAACTCAGTAGTTTACTAGAGAATTTACAAAGTACAGGTGTCAGTGGGTCTATTTACATTCATGCCATCGTAAATTCTGAGCACAAGATCAGGTCACGTGTTGTCTGTTTGAGTAACGGTGGAATTGTGTACGGTGGCTCAAAGATATTTAACAATCAAGAACTGACGAGAAAGATTGGGACTAAGTTAAGTCATGACTGGACTGATATTGCTGTTAGATATGCAGCGCAAAAGTTACAAAATCCATTATCTTTTCGAGAACTTTTAGAGCAAATCGTTCGGATACGAGTGTTCAAATGGGAGGAGATTGAAGCCTGTGTCCATGCTCAAGTTGTACAAGTGTTAGAGCAAACATTGTCTTATGCAGGAAAGTTACAGTTAAATCCCATAGTTCAGACTGACCTCAGTTATGGGAAAGACTGTCACGCTTTGGAATGGGATAGGCTAATTCAAGATGTTGCTCGTCGTCAGCAAGAATGGACTGCACTTACTCCTGTGATTCCCAACATGGATGCTATTCCACAACTTACACCAGGTTGGCAAACAGTAAAAGATAGCAAAGCGCAGCATTTCCACAAATGGGTAGATGGTAAGCGATCGCTCATTGACATCGCCGAACACTTAGACCAAGATCCTCTGGATATGGCGCGAACTTCTCAGGAGTGGGTAGCGTCAGGGTGGATGACTTTTGAGCAAAATACACCCGTCAATCAAGCTGTTTGTGATGTTCAAGAGCAACGTCCAGTGATTCTGAGTGTTGATGACAGTACTGTCGTGCAGATTTTAATCAAGCGGACTTTAGGGGAGCACTATCAGGTTCTCTTTTCAAATAACGCTGTAGAGGCTCTAAAGTTGATGAATACCAATCCTATTGCACTGTTACTGTTAGATGTCACTATGCCAGATATTGACGGCTTAGAATTCTGCCGTACAGTACGCAGCATTCCAAAATTCAAGAATTTACCTATTATTATGGTCACGGCACGAGATAAGTTCTCCGATAAACTCCGAGGTCAAATTGCTGGTTCAACTCATTATTTAACCAAACCGTTTGAACCCAAGAATTTACTTGATATCGTGGAGAAATATATTGGCGAAAAAGGAAATGTTTTAAAAAAAACTCTGACAAAGAAAGCTTACGCTAAGTAGGTCGGTACAAATAAAGTTAACTAGTAAAGGCAGTCATTAGTCATTGGTCATTAGGAGCCAGTGCGTTGGGGAGGCAGTGCGGTCTTGGGGTTTCCCCAAGTGGAGCATCTGCCGTCGGGTTAAGCGACTTGTAGCACAAGCGCGTTCATTAGTAAGGATTTGAGGCGTTTTTACATTTCTTAACATAGTTGGTGTTTATTTCCACCTATCTACTTAATCTAAATTTTAAACTTCTTTAGAAGAACTTTAAAATTCCTTGACCAATGATTCCTTGATGGTACAAGTCCCCGGATAAATCCTGTGGAACCAACCCAAAATCTAAAATTCAAAATTTCCAAGCCCCCTGAGGGTCAATTCCATTATCCAAAATCTAAAATCCAAAATTGTCTGACTATCTTTTGATTTCAAAAATTTTCACATGGAATCAATTGATGTTTAACTGTTACATCTCAAGAAAATAAAGAATGACAAAACACAATGAATCACAAAAAATACCTAATATTTCATAAACATAACTTACACTATGGAATCCAAGCAGCACAGGTTCAAGAAATTTTCCCGCTTCCAGAATTAATACCCGTTACTGGAGAAAATCCTGATATTATTGGCATACTTAATTTACGGATGCAAATTGTGCCAGTGATGCATCTTGATTGGCTCCAAGGGTATTCGCCGCAAGCTTGCCATCTTGATGATTACATCATCGTTGTGCAATGTGAAGGCTTGCAAATTGGCATCCTAGTTCACAATATCAACGAAATGCTAGAACTGGATGATAAAGTCATAAAAACTGAGTCTACTTATGGATTTTTCTGTGATATCGACACAGCATTTATTGCTGGTATTGCTAAGGTAGAATCAAAAACAATTTTTCTGCTTGATATCAAGAAGTTAGTTCGTCAACCAGATACTTTATTCACTTTAATTTGGGATGCACAAAGCCAATTGGATCTCATGACAGTATCTGATAATGGACAACAACAAGACGAAGAATTCCAAACACCAAACTTCTACGACCTATATTGCCCCCATACAACTCCTGAAGAACGGGTCGTTTTCCGACAAAGGGCTGTTCATCTTAGGCAATCAATTGAATCTTTAAAAGACTCAGAAGAAACAAACAAGCTGGTGCCTCTCGCAGTGATTGAAATTGACAACAATTACTATGGGCTGGACTTAGAATTGGTATGTCAATTCACTGATATTGACAATTTGACACCCATTCCCTGCTGCCCACAATACATTGTTGGCAATATGAATTTGCGTGGAGAAATTGTCACCTTAGTTGATATTCGGAACGTTTTAAACCTCCCGATCACCCCGATAAGAGTTGGTTCTAAAGCTGTGGTAGTTCAAGTTGATGACATTATTGTTGGCTTGCCCGTCAATCAAGTGTTGGAGGTGGTTTATCTCAATCCTACTGAAATGACATTGTTGCCTGCACTAGAACTTCTTAACGATGCACAGTACCTTCGGGGAATGGCTTTCTTTCGGGAAAAAAAATTGAGCATCCTAGACCTACCTAAAATTTTGACCCAAGGAGGACTGATAGTGAATGAACAAATTTAGTGTTCAAGAAAAATTTTAAGAGTCAGTGAATTTAACTAAAATATAACTCAAATCTCAATTAGTTATAGATACACATCACACGAAAGGATATATTATGTTAACCAAATTAAGGTTAAGAGACCGAATTTTACTCGGATATTCATTTCCGCTTTGCTTATTACTAGGACTTAGCAGTGTAGCTTTCGTCAATTCCCAAAGGACAGATGTTGCTTACAAAAGAACAATAGAAGCTGGGGATGCCAGTGAATTAGCACACGACACGCTACTAGGTGTATTAAAAGTGGATCGGACAGTACGCTCCATACTGATACTTGGCAATCAAGTCAATCTTAAAGAATTTAATGCAACAAGTAACCGAGGTATCAAAGAATCATTTGAAAAAGAGGTCAGTGATTATAAGAAAAAATTACAGGCGACTGAAAAGCTGCTTCAGAACTCGCCGCAACAGAAACAGAGGTTAGCAAGACTCCGTAAAATCGCAGAACAACTTGAGCAATCTCAGCGAGAGTTGATTAACTTGGTCGTGCAAAATAGTAGAACTGAGGCAGTTAGAAAATATGCAATCTACCAAAGTAGAAATTTTATTCTAGACTTTGAAAACCTGCAGAGAGAGGTTGAAATAGAGCAAGACAGAGTGACTAAAGCAGCAACAGATGAATTTAGAGACGTAATGTCCTTTATGGGAGTTATCACTGGGTTAGGTACATTGCTAGCAGTCTCTATCTCCATCGTCATTTCTTATGCACTCTCGTCCGGTATCGCTAAGACAATCTTAGATGCCGCAAATGCAGTTGCCTCTTCTGTAAAAGATATTACCACTACTATTGACGCGCAGGAAGACGCGATCTTGCAGCAGTCTGCCTCAGTGGATGAAACCACTATCACGATTGAGGAAGTGGGAGCTTCTTCATTGATATCGGCCCAAAAAGCAGAAATCTCTACTGGGGGAGCACAAAAAGCTCTCGACCTCGCAGAGGAAGGAACGAAAACAGTGGGTGTGGCGATGGACGGTATCGCAGAACTGAAAGACCAGGTGATAATCATTGCTAACCAGATTGTTCGTCTTTCTGAGCAAACATCACAAATCACCACAGTTTCTGATCTCGTCGCAGATTTGGCAAGCCAAACAAACATGCTGGCTCTGAACGCAGGCGTAGAAGCAGCTCGTGCGGGTGAACATGGCAAAGGCTTTGCAGTCGTGGCTAGCGAAATTCGTAAACTGGCTGACCAAAGTAGGAAATCAGCTGACCGGATTCATCTGTTGGTTAACGAAGTGCAAGCAGCAATTAACTCTACCATCATGGTGACGGATGAAGGTACCAAGAAAGCAACACAGGGAATTCGGCTGGCGGAAGAAACGGGTGATGTATTTATAAATATCGCTGATGCTGTTAACAGAGTGTTCCTGAACAACCAAGAAATTTCAGTAATAGCTAAACAGCAGGCTGTAGCTGTGCAGAGGGTGGTTGCAGCCATGAATGCCATCAATTTAGAGGCAAAAGAAACAGTTGATGCCATCTCCCAGGTAAAAGAAGTTACTGAAGATCTCAACGAAGCCGCTCAAAATCTTCAGGCTGTACTGTAATAAGAAGAACAAAATGAATCATGAGAATAGCTCCAAAGCCATGATAATAGAAGACGAAGAATTGCGATCGCTCTACAAAGCCGCCAGTGCAGAGCACATACAGAAAATCGAAGCAGGATTGCTTCATCTAGAAAAAAATCCCCAAGACCGGGCTAAACTAGAAGAATTACTGCGAGAAACACACTCCCTCAAAGGTGATTCCCGGATGTTGGGGATCAAAGATGTAGAAACTCTCACCCATGAAATGGAAGAAATTTTGGGGTCCGTTCATCGGGGTGAGCGAGTGTTCACTTCCCAAGTGTACGATTGCCTTTCTCAAGCGCTGGATGCTGTTCGTAAAATTGCTCATGAAGCCGTTACCGGACAACCAGCAGGAGTGAGTGTTTTCCATGTCCTAGCTCAACTGATGATAGAAGAGTCTAGTGACACATGGTCAGAGACTCAGGAAACGGCGACTGAATCAGAAATTGATTCTTCTACCCTGCCTTTTGCAGACTCATCCTTCGTTTTTGATGATACTCAACCAGAAGAGGATTCCTCTGTCTTGCCCCCAAATGAAGCAATTCAGGTTAGTGAATCCACCGAAGCAGTAACAGAAACTTCTGCTCAAGTCAATGACTACCAGATTGATACCATCCGCGTTGAAGCCCAGAAGCTCGATAAGCTCTTGACTCAAGTGGGTGAGATGGTGGTGACCAAAGGTCAGATTGCCGATCAACTTGCTGAAATTGAGGACATGATAGCTTTGTGGGAAGAGTTGAGTCAGCAAGCTTTTTTGGTTCGTCAGTCTTATGAAAACTTAGAGCGACGCGGGCAAGGTCGTGAACTGCAACAAGCGCACAATTTCTCTCGCTTGATGGAAAACCGTCTCAAGCAACTGGGAGAGTCTCTCAATCGACTCCGGAATAAAGCATTTGACTATACTGCCAGACTTGAAACCGTATCTAATGAACTCCACTCAGGAGTGACCTCCCTGCGACTACTGCCATTATCTACAATTTTTCATCTGTTTCCCCGCACCGTACGAGATTTGGCTAAGCAGCAAGGCAAAGAAGTTGATCTTTACATCGAAGGTGAGCAGACTGGTGTAGACAAGCGGATTATTGAAGAGATGAAAGACCCGCTCATGCACATCCTTCGCAATGCAATAGATCATGGCATTGAAACACCCCAAGAGCGTTTAAAACTTGGCAAACCTAGTACGGCGACAATTTACCTCAGGGCTTACCAGACAGGTAACACGGTGAGTATTGAAGTTTCAGATGATGGGCGCGGCTTAGATGTCGAAGCCATTAAACTGACAGCGGTGCGCCGTGGGATTTACTCTGAGCAAGAACTGGCAGCTCTGTCAACAGCAGAAATTCAGGCATTAATATTTGCGCCTGGTTTCTCCACTCGCACATCACTCACCGAGATTTCTGGCAGAGGAGTTGGTCTGGATGTCGTGCGTGCCAATGTCGAGCGCTTAAAGGGAACCATCCAGGTAGAATTTACACCAGGCAAGGGATGTTTATTTCGCGTCACGCTCAACAGCATATTGGCAACTTCCAATGTCTTAATTGTGCAGGTCAACCAACATGCTTATGCCATTCCTGTGGAATTTGTGGAAACGATGCTGTTGGTTTCTCCTCAGGAAATTTTCGCGCTGGAAGGTAGCGAAACATTCCCGTTCCAAGGACAGCCTGTCTCGATTGCTTGGCTGGCAGATTTATTAGGCTTGCCTGTCAAAGTGCCTGCATCAACCCAAGCTCTAAATGCTGCTTCAAAAAGCATTTCGTGCGTTATTCTCCAGGTTGGTTCAGAACGTTTGGGACTGTTGGTAGATACTGTATTGGAGCTACAAGAGATTGTCTTGAAGCCCCAAAGTCATTTGCTCAAGAGGGTTTGTAACATATCTGGTGCCACGATTCTCAGTACAGGGAAAGTTTGCATGGTACTTAATCCTTTAGATTTGTTCAAATCAGCTAAGAAGACAGTTATTTCTATCACGATTAAGGAATTAAGGGAAAAAGTAAAAGTCAAACACAAGAAGATTCTTCTTGTTGAAGATTCTGTTCCCATTCGTACTCAAATGAGGCGAATTTTGGAAAGTGCTGGTTACGAAGTCACACCTGCTGTAGATGGTCAAGACGGCTTCAACAAACTGAAGCAAAGCAAATTCGATGCCGTTGTCTCAGACGTGCAAATGCCAAATGTGAGTGGTTTTGAACTAACAGCCAAAATTCGTCAAATACCGGAATATAATGAATTGCCTGTCATTTTAGTGACAACCCTAATGTCAGCAGAAGACAAGCGCCAAGGCGTAGAAGTTGGAGCAAACGCCTTTATCACAAAAAGAGACTTTGAGCAAGGAGTCTTTTTAGAGACGTTGAGGAGATTGGTATAAATGATAGCATCTCAAAAAACAGTGGTTTTAGTCGAAGATTCCCCAGTTGCTTTAACAATTCTCCAACGATTACTCAATTCCTCTCCAGAGGTCACTGTAGTCGGTACAGCACGCGATGGTGTGGAGGGTTTGGAAATCATTACCCAGACGCAGCCTGATGTTATTTGTACAGACCTGCTTATGGAAAAGATGGATGGTCTAGAGTTAACCAAGCGTGTCATGGCTCAAGACCCGCGACCAATTTTGGTGATTAGCAACTTTGTACAAAACACAGACACAGACAATATCTTTCGTCTGTTACAAGCAGGAGCCGCAGATGTTTTTCCTAAACCAACCACTGGTTCGCCTACTGATTACGAGAGAGTCAAAGCAGCATTGATTGCCAAAATTAAAGTCCTTTCTAATATGAAAGTGGCTGCAAAATTGCAACAACAAAAACAACAGTTAACTCCTCCTGTAGAACCTACAACGTCTAGATCATCCATCAAATCTGATTTTTTGGTAACAAATATTGCTTGTGGGCTAAGAGTTATCACTATAGGAGCTTCTACACGAGGTCTTCAAGCCATGCAGAAGATTCTGTGCAAACTACCACCCCATTTCCCATTGCCAATTATCTGTACCCTGCACGTGGGTCAAGGTGTTTTGTCAGGACTAGTAAATTGGCTTTCCTCTGAGTGTTCTTTGAAGGTCAAAGTTGCTGAAGTTGGTGAGTTACCCTCACCGGGAACAATTTATTTTGCTCCAGAGAAGAATCATCTTGAATTAGACTATCGAGGCAAGTTTATTTATTCAAAAGCTGCACTAGGAGAAAAGCATTGTCCTTCTATTACAGTGATGTTCAAATCTATCGCTAACTTCTATGGCAAATCAACCGCTGGAGTTCTATTAACTGGGCTTGGGAATGACGGTGCAGAAGGCTTGCAGGCAATTTCTCAAGTCGGAGGTCTGACAGTTGCTCAAGATGAGAAAGATGGTGCAGCGTTTGGTATGGTGAAAGAGGCGATCGCCCTAGGTGCTGCTCAACATTTGCTTTGTATTGAGGATATCACCCCTTTCTTAGTGGATACCGTGTTCAGTTAGTAGCCCACCCAACGACAATGACCTCGCCTTGATGAGCTGAAAACGACTGAAATTCTGGCGATTCGCCTTTGCCCCATCGACTGTTCGGACTCTGGTCTCGACACAATCGCACTTTATCTACTTCCTGCGTTCGTGTTACAAAAAATGGTAGTACTCTGGTAGATAGACTTGATATTTACTGATATTGTTTAACAACATAACAGAAAATAGAAATCTCCTGGGTGCAATACCGTGAGTACAAAAATATACCTTTGGAGAAAAAGATGAGTCCTGACAGGTTAAATAATTTAAAGTATATAAAATGTAACCTTTGTGGATATAGTACAAATCCTAATACGGCTAAACACTGTCAACAGTGCGGTAAACCTCTAAATATTTCTTTGATAAAAAACAAAAAGCATGCCAAATCTGAGTCGAAATCTTTAGACGATTGGATGTTGACACCTTGGATGATTCGGCTTATTTCTGGTCTAGTGTTTCTGTTTATTAGTTGGTTAATCTACTGTGCATTTGTAACTGTCAGTAGTTTGAACAAGTCTAATGAGCTTGAAGTTTACAATTCCAGTAATGGCACTCAGAATATCGCTCCTGATGTCAAACTCTACAATTCGATGAAAGAGGTGCCGAACGTACCAGAAGGTACATTTAACTATGGCGGTGGTGCCACTTTGGCAGCTCTGACTGCTCAGGGCTTAAACGAAGCAATCACCCAAGCTCACCCCAATTTTCGTCTCCGCTACACAGAACCGAAAGACAGTAAACCTGGTGCTAAAAAGGGTATAGCTATGTTGCTCAATGGTGAACTGAGCTTTGCTCAGCGTGGAGGAGCTCTGAGCGATGTTGATTATAGCAAAGCTCAAGAACGGGGTTTTGGGCTAAAGCAAGTGCCATTCGCTTTCGATGCGCTAGTCTTCTGTACCCATCCAGACATATCCATTCCAGGACTTTCAGTTGATCAACTTCAAGACATATACAAAGGTAAACTCACCAACTGGAAGCAGGTGGGAGGACCAGACTTAGCGATCATACCTTTCGCCAGGGATCCTAAAGCTTCCACTGCATTGAATGAACTTCTTGGGAAAGAAACTGGGCAAATAAGTCCCAGGATACAATTCATGCGTGATTTCACTGAAGCTATTCGTAAGGTAGCCTCAACTCCTGGGGGGATTTTCATTGGAGGAAGTGGACCAATTATTGGTCAACGAACGATCCGTCCCCTTGCGATTGCCAAAGCTAACTCCCAAGAATATGTGCAACCCTACATAGAAGGTGGTAAGCGGATTAATGCTGCTGCAGTCAGGGATAGCTCTTACCCCATGAGTCGGCGGATGTTTATTGTATTTCGCCAGGACGGCACAATCGATCAACTAGCTGGGGAAGCCTACGTCAATATGTTACTTTCCAAAGAAGGTCAGCAGATTGTTGAAAAGGCAGGGCTTGTTCCCGTGCGCTAAGAAGATAAACTTTTCTTCACTTCACGCGAGTTCGATAAAAAGAAAGAGTTTGCCCACGAAATTATGACTTACGCAGTAAGAACAAGATTTTGTCATTCTGAGTGGAGCATGGAGTTTTCACGTAGGTAGCTTCTTTGTAGAAAGCATGGCACACGCTATGAGAGCTAACAGCGTGATATTTGGAAAGGTGTAAGTCGTCTCAGTCTCGGAAATAATCAGGGATACATCTTTAGGACTTACGCACCATCTGCTAGAAACCCGGTTTCTTCGTTCGTATTTGATTGCAAAACAGACGATTTTTGGTAGAAACCGGGTTTCTTTGCGTAAGTCCTGATCTTCTCTCATAGCACGATAGAATCCGCTTTTCCACGCTCCGTCAAATTTACCTTAAATATGCAACGCCCAAAATCATAAAACCACATTTAGTTAGGTGTAAGTGAGACAACAACTATGACAAAACTATCTCGAAAATTTCTCCAGTTTAGTTCGGTAGTTTTCATTGCTACATTTTTCACTGCTAACAACGCCTTAGCTGGTGAACAACAAGTGACTTCTGTTACTCAGTTGTCTCAAGAGTCCCAGAACCTCGGTCAAGTCACATCCGTTTCCCAATTTTCTGATGTGCAGCCCACAGACTGGGCATTTCAAGCATTACAATCTCTTGTTGAACGTTATGGTTGTATTGCTGGTTATCCCAATGGGACCTATCGCGGTAACCGAGCTTTGACCCGTTATGAATTTGCAGCAGGTTTGAATGCTTGTTTAGATCGGGTGAACGAACTCGTTGCTACAGCTACCGCTGACTTAGTCAGAAAAGAAGACCTGGCTACCTTGCAGCGCTTGCAAGAAGAATTCTCTGCGGAACTCGCTACCCTGCGCGGTCGCGTAGATGTTCTGGAAGCCCGCACAGCTGAGTTGGAAGCAAATCAGTTTTCTACTACTACCAAGCTAACAGGGGAAGTCATCTTCAACGTGGCTGATGTTTTTGGGGATGACAGAGCATTTCCCTATGGGTTTGATCGAGATGACTTCAATGGTGTTAACTTTGCAAGCCAGACGGAAGTTGTAAACCGAATAGCTGCTTTGACTGGTTTTAACAATGCACAAGCACAAGCGTTGCTCAGAGCTTACGGTACTAGCAACTTCGCAAACTTAAGTAGAGACTCAGCAGGTAACACAGTCTTTGCTGACCGGGTACGTCTGAACTTTGATGCTAGCTTCGTTGGAAGTGATCGTTTACGAATCCGTTTAGAAGCTAGGAATATCACCCCATTTAATGTAGGTCAAACTGGTACTAACATGACCCGTTTAGGATTTGACGGGGACGAAAGCAACGATGTTGAAATTGACGATCTGTACTATCAATTCAACCTGAGCAATGCGTTGCGTGTAAATATTGCTGCTGCTCAAACTGAGTTCAGCGACAGCATCTTCGTCTTCAACCCCACTTTGCAATCCAGTGGTACTGGGGCCATCTCCCGCTACGGACGATTCAGCCCTATTTACCGGACTGCTGACAATTCAGCAGGTATAACACTCACCTTTGGTCCTAACTCACCCATCAATGCATCTGTGGGTTTTCTAGCGCCACAAGCTAATAGCCCAGAATTGGGTCGCGGTCTTGTTAATGGCTCCTTCGCAGCCCTTGGTCAGATTTCGTTCCGCCCCAGTGATGCCTTCAACATAGGTTTGACCTACGTCCGCACTTATCAAAATAGCGAAAGTGGTGTCAATCTTCTTGGCTCCACAGGTAGTTTTAATGCCAATCGTCCTTTCGGTAACTTTGCAACGACTACTAACAACTATGGCATTGAAGCACTGTTCCGTCCTAGCTCGAAATTTGGTATTTCAGGTTGGGTGGGTTACACAACTGCAGAAGCCGAAGCCGGACCATTCAAGGGTGCTGATGCAGATATTTTCTACTGGGCTGGTTCTATAGCTCTGCGAGACTTTGGCTCAAAAGGCAATGTCCTTGGTGTTGTCTTTGGTCAACCACCTAAAGTGACTGACAGTGATGTTATTGAAGACCCTGACACTTCCTATCACTTAGAGGCATTCTATCGCCTGCGAGTTAACGGTAATATTATTATCACTCCTGGTGTATTGGTCATCTTCAATCCAGAACATAACAACAACAATGACACCATCTACGTGGGTACACTCCGTACTACCTTCACTTTCTAAAAGTGCTCACAGCTAGGAGTGTCACAGGTGTAATGTGCAAGAGGTGAAAGTAGCAGTGCTACTTTTTCCTCGGTTCATAAATTAGTGCAGACTTTCAACAATCATGAACGCTCCTATACCGCCTAGAGCC
Organism: Scytonema sp. RU_4_4; assembly: GCA_012031965.1. Taxonomy (GTDB): domain Bacteria; phylum Cyanobacteriota; class Cyanobacteriia; order Cyanobacteriales; family Nostocaceae; genus Brasilonema. Next base: position 22,014 of record JAAUSC010000028.1, on the reverse strand, counting down.
CAAGCAACTAGCTTGCGGAGTTTCGAGGAATTGAACTTTTTAACAGAGCGTGCTCCAATAGAAGCACCCAGCAGTGTAGCTGGCACGAGTGATAAAAGAAGTGGTAAGTGAACTCCCAAAGTCAAAATACTGGCTGCTCCGCCAATACCTGCAGTAATGAAGTTAATAGCCACATGTGTTCCTATTGCCTCCTTTGGCTCGATACCTAAAACTCGAATCATTGCAGGCAATCTTATGGTACCAAGCCCCATACCCACAGTACCCGATAGTAAGCCCAGAGCAGTTCCAATCGCTATCTCAAGTAATAATTCTTGGCGAGATGAACGCTGATTTTCGCCTTTAACAGCTTTTTTGGCATTGGCTATTTGAAAACTTGAGATTATAAGTATAATTCCTATAGGAATTTTTATCCAATCTGCTTGCACACGAGCAAGGGCAAGCATACTTATAAACGCACCAATTGCTGAAGGGATACCAATCGCACAAAACAACCGAAGATTGACACGTCCCTCCTTAAAGTGATAATAAGTCGCAGCCAATGATCCCATGGAAGAAGTCACTAGATTAGTACCTGTTGCAATACCTATTGCATTAGTCGTTGATTGTAAGGCATAGACAAGCAAAGGAAGTCGAATTTGACCAAAAACAAGACCCACCGAAGCACCAAAATAGCTCAGAAGAAAGGAAATGACTGAAAGAATGAATATGATGAAATAACTATCGGCAGTAAACATAATGCACCCGACTAATCTGGGATATTTGCTAATAGCTCTTCTTAAAATTTCAGTATGTGGACATTCACAAACCATAGTTAGTAGTAGCGCTTTAATACTCAACGCTACTACAAGCCTTTAACTATCTTTAATTTTGTCCATTACTTAGCAATTTGAACTTAGGTATAAAGCCAAGTTGTAGATGATGAGCATATTCTGAATTTCCATCAAACCATAATCTATTGAGCTTGCGATCTTCATTTTCTGGAAAAGATGTTCTTCCGTGCAGTATGCTTGTATTATCAAACAATATAATTTGATGTACTTTTAGTTTAAAAATTAATTGATTTCTGAAAAGATTAACATAATTTTTGATAATAGCATAAGCTTTTTCTAGTTGAGGTGGAATTGTAACCGAAATCACTGAATCTGCTCTGAAAGTCATTGAGATTCTACCTTCTTTTTCTATAAAAACAGATCGTGTAGCTGTTAGATCACCTCTTGTTATAGTCAATGGATAAGTAAGTAATCTTTGCAATTCTTCGAGATGATTTTCCATTAAATATTTATAAACAGATTCAGCGTAAACGATTTGAGATAATCCCCCATTATTAGAGGCTTTTTCACATTGCATAGCAACAATTTTAGGAGGAATTATTTCAAATGCACCATCTGTATGTATTGGATGCGTTTGATTAGTGTTAGCCAAATAAATAGTAGTAGCTTCGCCTGCATTTTCAATCGAAGTCATACCATTTTTATCAGAGCGTTGATGTCTCTTTATCGAGCCAAAATATTTCTTTAAAGCTAATAAATTATCTTGAATATACGGCAATGGATCACATTCCAATATGACAAATTTAAATTTGTTGAATATTTCAAATAGCCTCTGTCTCTCTGACTCGGAAATATCTGCAACTTTACTGATTTTTAGTGTTACCTGATTGATATCTATTTTGGAAGCTTCAAGAACTTCTTTATCATCTAAATCTACTCCAAACTTATCTCTTTCAATCATGTGGAGATTATCTGTTAACATCTTCAAACTCCTTCTTCTGATTAACTTGGATTCATCAGATGGCAGAATGCGATAGCTTTCACAATCGAACACACTTTCGTGATAGATGTTCAAATCGGAATACACCGAAGAATTCAGATTTCAATTGAGAAATTGGAGACGGACAAGATAGAAAATTATCAGAGTGAACTTATGGCGTTAACTTCTTCTTCCAGTTCAATCCCACAGTTTTTCACAAGTTTTCGTAGCGTCGCTTTAACCAGAAGACAACGCCGTAGTTTTGTTGGATGTACTCAAAAACTACATCACAATAATGCGGTAATGACTTAATAACAATAACTGCAATGCACCCTTCCATAAACTTGGGAAGTTGCGCCGTCATTGTCGTAAAAACCGCAGTAGAAAGGAACTGGATACTGATTGCTTAATACAGTTTAGTTAATGGATACAGAGGTGAGAATCAATGTTTTTCTCCTTGTAAAGTATATGCTTATTTAACAGTTAATGCAATACGTAGATTTTTAATAATGAAAACCGTTAATCAAAACCGCTAATCAAAACCGCAAACATACGCATAAAACGCTAAGCAACAGCCTCGTTTATCTGCGTACATCTGCGGCTCAAAAATCAAAATTTTAACTGACAGAACCCCAGCTTAACCCGCTAACTCCATCCCCCGCTTCGCCAACGCCTGTGCAGTCAAACCATTAAACGCCATCAACTCACCAGCACTCGCTGTTGTTTCCCCACGCTTCCACGCGAAAGTGTCCCGCTTGCTGGTACTCCGCAGCATGATCGGTTCTAGCATCGCCGCAGCACCACCAGTCACACCAATCAATGCATCGCCATCAAAGAGTTCGGCAAATTTCTCATCATCCACAAAACCGCCATCAGGTTCAGAACACGTATCCCAAGCAGTATCGTGGGGACGATATAAACGACGGGGGTTGATCACAGAAACAATTCTTGCACCAATACCTTCTTTTTCTAAGACAGCAGCAGCTTCAAACACGGGTATTAATGTCATATCCCCAATAACGGCAAAGACAACTGTTTTGGAACCCCCCTGAAGGGGGGATTGAGGGGGGTGTAACACGACTGCACCATCGCGTAAAGCTTGACTCGTTTGTTCAAAAGTGGTGCGAATTGGCAATGGTGACTTACTCGCAGTCATGACAATTCCCTTATTCTTAGTCGTTAACGCCCAGTCATAACAGACTTGAATACTGTTAGCATCAGAGGGAAACAATGGGAATACATTACCATTGCGCATTAACGCAGCAAAATAAGCTTCAATTTCCGGACGTTGATGAGTCCAACCGTTGCGCCCTTGCTCTAATGCACCTGCAGTGAATAATGTAATAGTTGAGGGAGTGGGACGCCGCAATTCTGCCATTGCTTGCGTGACTGTTTGCCAAATGGGTAAACCGTTAATGGCAAAAGATTCGTAGGAACACCACAAAGTCCTAGCACCCATCAACGATAAACCAGCAGCTAACCCCGCACAAGCATCTTCACTCAAAGGTTCGTACACTTGTCCATTGGGTGCTTGGTTATATAAGTCATCTGTCGTAGGGTGGATAATCTTGAGTGCTTGGTTGATATTGGCAATACCTGATGCTTCGTTACCGTCGGCGTTCGTTACGAAGAAATTTTTATCTATCTGTCCAACTTTTGCCACCAATCTTCCCATCGCTGTGGTGGAAACTTTTGCATCGCCACCGACAGGATATTCTTCCAAAGGCAATTCGCCTAATTCTGGCAATTCATATTCAAATTCTGTCACAACTGTCTTCGCTGCTGGACCACCGCCTGCGCGTTCACAGTTTGTCCGCACGAGTTGCCAAACTTCTGGAGGTAAGGCACGTTCTTTCAGCGCACTGACAATATGAGGAGCATCCAAGGTATCTTTAGGATAGAGGTTGTGAGACTTGGCACCTCGTGCGTGGACTCCTGCACCTTTAAGTTGTTTTATGATAAACACGGTTAGTTTGCCACTCAGTGCGGAACGCGCTGCTTTATCTACACTTACGAGTACAGCTTTGGTAAAGGCTAGCCGCTGCTCAAAGGAAAAGGCGGTACTATCAACGTAATTCCCCTGTTGGTTTACATCATCAAAGTCTTTGGCATCGACTAACACAACTTCTTCAAAACCATTACCGCGCCAGTATGCCATCATCTGTTCATTGGTTTTGAGGGAAACCATGCTGTGGTGTTCCTGGCTGTACCCATTCCACACCAGTACTGGTAAGAAATTAGTGACACTTGGAAAAGCGGTGTGGAAGTGTGCTATTGAACTGATGATATACGGTTCACCCAACCCACCATCGCCAACGGTGAAGGGGAAAAGCTTGTTTTTGTGCAGCAATGCGGCTGACATTGCGAAGTGTTGCCCTTGTCCTAAAGGACCTGCAGGTGCAAGAATACCAGGAATGTAGCCAGAAAGGTGTCCCAACAGACCGTGCTTTTCCCGGAAGCGATCGCGCAATTGTTGCACTGTGTAAATTCCCATGTCTTCTAGCGAGCGATCCAAGAACATGGCACTGTAAAATCCAGGGGCGTGGTGTCCCACTTCAGTGATAATATTTTTGTAACCGAGCATGACAAGTGCTGCATAAGCTTCTGCTTGAGAGGCAAAACCGCCGGGATGTCCAGAGGCTTTACTTCCGGTTATTTGCAGTGTCAAGTAGCGCAAAGCGTCTGCAGCAAGTAAGGTTTGGAAAGCGGCTGCTGGATCTATAGGGTTAACGCCCCCGCCTAACTCTATGACAGGTGTTCTACCATATGTTTCAAAACCTGGAATTGCTTCACCAAAGTACTGAATACCTTCACAAAAATTAGGAGCCGCTGAAGTTTCCTTTGGGGTGATTGCTGTCATGCTAAGTACCTTGTAAGATGCTCGTTCAATTTAACAAAAATTTTACAACCTTCAGGTTATGACAGTTTATTACTATTTAGTAATGCAAAGATAATGAGATCAAATTATTGAAGAGTGCTGTGCGATACGCCTCTGGTGTCTGCCCTTTGGGCAATCGCGTAGCGCTTCCTGTTTGCCAAGCCTGTTCTTCTGTGAATAGGCTTCCTCAAAGCGGAGCTTGGTTGGGTGATATACGGGCGATCGCCCTGCTTTTATCCAATTTCTTTCAGTTGCTTCTACCGTTTTACAGATACGCTCTTTTGTATCCAGCGTCTAAATTAAGCAGTAACCCCGACACCAGAAGACAATGAACTCATGTCAGAAGAACAACGGATAGAAGAGCAAATGCTTTCACAAGAAGCCGAAAGGCAACTTTCTAAACAGCTAGACAAAGTAGAAAAAGTAGACGTAGATGTACAAACTGACCTTTTGAAAATATTTCAAGGACAGGCAGATGGAGTTTCTGTTGAAGGTCAAGGATTGGTAAAGCAAGACATCCGAGTACAGGAAATAAAATTGCAAATAGATAACGTTGCCATTAATCCATTAAGTGTTCTTTTTGGTCAGCTTGAACTGAATCAACCAGTCAATACGACTGCTCGTATTGTACTTACAGAAGCAGATATTAACCGTGCTTTAACTTCAGACTTTGTTCGCAGCAAGATGCAAAACTTTGAATTGAATGTAGATGGTGAGATTGTCGGTTTACAACCACAGGAAATACAAATTAACCTATTGGATAATGGCAAGATGACACTTACGGGAAAAGTTCTCTTAACAGAAAAGGCGAATACTCGTCCATTAAGTTTTACAGCACTAGTTTGTCCACGTACCGAATACAAACCCATAATGCTAGAAAATTTTAATTGCACTCAGGGAGAAGGCATTTCACTTGAAGTCGTTGTTGCCTTAGTACAGAAGATAAAAGAGCTAGTCAACTTACCATATTTGAAATATGAGAATACGGTATTTAGCATTAGAAATATGGAGGTTCAAAAGGCTATTATGACACTTTTGGTAGATGCTCGTCTCACGCAACTTCCCTCATTATGATTTTTCTGGGAGCATCCCAAATGTGTAAAAACATCTTTTGTCATTGCGTTAGCGCAGCGTGCCCGAAGGGCATACGTAATGAAATGGAGCGAAGCAATCGCAGCATCTAGACTTTGCGATTGCTAAGAAGCGGGAAGCCCCCTTCGGGGTCTACATTCCGCTAGTTCCTAAGAGGAACCGCTACGCTGCGCTTCATTCGCAATGACAACTCATCATTTTGGTAAATTTGCAAAATTGGGATACTCCCATTTTTCTTGAACTTTTGGTATAAGATTTAGTAACAAATGAATGTTAAATGCAACAATTGAGTTTTGAAAATGGATAGACTGTAGCAAATTCACTGCTAGAGATAGACTAATTGCCCAAAAAATCGCAATAAACAATTAGCCAGTTTGTTTAGTCAATTTTCTATTTTCTTCTAAACCAGCATTTCTATAACTGCCGAACGATGGAATTCTTTGTAAGAATTTGTAATCTCAGAAAGAAGATATAGATACAAAATTTCATTTATGCAAGAGTATGATGTTGTCATTATTGGAGCAGGACATAACGGGTTAGTTTGTGCTGCTTATTTGCTGAAAGCTGGCTATAGTGTCCTGCTATTGGAAAAGCGTTCTGTTCCAGGTGGTGCAGCAACGACAGAAGAATCTTTACCACAGGAAGCTCCTGGATTTAGGTTTAACTTGTGTGCGATTGACCACGAGTTTATTCATCTAGGACCAGTCGTACAAGAATTAGAACTGGAAAAATACGGTTTACAATATCTAGAGTGTGATCCAGTTGTTTTCTGTCCTCATCCTGATGGCAAGTATTTCTTAGGTCATAAATCAGTAGAAAAAACTTGTGCAGGAATCGCTCGTTATAGTGAACGCGATGCCAGAAAATATGCAGAATTTACAGACTACTGGCAACGAGCAATTGGTGCAATGATTCCTATATTTAACGCACCTCCCAAGTCAGTTTTGGATATTCTTGGCAACTACGACATTGCAAAGCTTAAAGATTTATTTTCAGTTATTGGTTCACCTTCCAAAACACTGGACTTTGTTCGCAATATGTTAACCAGTGCGGAGGATATTCTTAACGAGTGGTTTGATTCAGAATTTCTGAAAGCGCCTCTCTCTAGACTTGCATCAGAACTTGGTGCGCCTCCGTCCCAAAAAACCCTTGCTATTGGTGCAATTATGATGGCGATGCGTCATAATCCAGGAATGGCTAGACCGCGTGGCGGTACTGGTGCATTGGTGCAAGCCTTGGTAAACTTGGTGACAAGTAAAGGCGGCGTTATCTTAACAGACCAGCAAGTTAAAAAAGTTTTGGTTGATAATGGTTCTGCTGTTGGTGTGCAGGTGGCAAATGGCATAGAATACCGTGCTAAACATGGGGTCATTTCAAACATTGATGCTAAGCGTCTGTTTCTGCAATTAATGGATACCAACGATGTAGATGCTGCCGATCCAAATTTACGGGAAAGATTAGAACGTCGCATTGTCAACAATAACGAAACTATCCTCAAGATAGACTTGGCTTTAAACGAACCACTGCGCTTTGAACATCACGAACACAAGGATGAATACCTCATTGGATCTGTTTTGATTGCAGATTCTGTTGCTCATGTAGAACAAGCTCATAGTAAATGTACATTAGGAGAAATTCCAGATTCTGATCCTTCAATGTATGTGGTTGTGCCAACAATGTTAGACCCATCAATGGCTCCACCTGGTAAACATACCGTATGGATTGAGTTTTTCTCTCCGTATCAAATTGCAGGTGCAGAAGGCACAGGTTTAAATGGTACAGGGTGGACGGATGAATTAAAGCACAAAGTCGCAGACAGAGTGATTGATAAGCTAGCAGACTACGCACCAAATGTGAAAAACGCAATCATTGCCCGTCGTGTGGAAAGTCCAGCGGAATTAGGAGAAAGATTAGGTGCCTATAAAGGGAATTACTACCATATTGATATGACTTTAGATCAGATGGTATTTTTCCGTCCCTTGCCAGAGATTGCGAACTACAAAACACCCATTGAGGGTTTGTTTTTGACAGGTGCGGGAACTCATCCCGGTGGTTCGATTTCAGGAATGCCAGGACGCAATTGTGCGCGAATCTTTTTGCAGAATAAGCAGCCCATAGCACAGACACTCAAGGACGCACGGGATTCGATTAAATCAACAGTTGAATCCGTGTTTAGGATTGGGTGAACTACCCAACACCGACAGCCGTACAGGTACGGTGTGGCATGATTCATACTTCGATTCAGCAACGCCCGATTATGCGAAGCAACTTGAAGCACAATCGCACTAAGTGCAGCCCCACAAAGGAGCATTGCACTTGGTGCTTTTTACTTACGATTAAGCAAACGCAGCTTTTGAGACAGCTTAATAGACTGCACCCAAGGCTGCTCGGACAACTGAGAAATTGCATTTGGTGATAGGGTTGCTGTGAAAACATCCTTTTCAGGAGTCACATCTGTAACACCTAAATTTTCTAATACAGTCGTTTTCTCAGTATTTTTTGAGTCTATATTGGTATGAATAAACACTTTTAAACTAGGCTCTTGTGAGTTATTAACATCATTGAGCGCTACTGCAAGGGCGGTATCTAGCTTTTGATAATTCATAAAAACCTTCCAGTAAGTCAACAAGGGCAAACAAAATTGCTTGCCCTATTATCAACTTATCAAATTATTAAGTTGTGATTACCTATCGTTATAGAGACTTAATGCACTCACCTCTATGTCAAACTACAGATTAAGCGCATTAATCAGTCCATAACCCCATTTGTTATCAAAGGTTCCCGCTGCTTTTCCTGGTATAGAACTGTTTTTACGTAGCAGTTCTTTAATAGCAGCGGGGTCGAGGTTGGGGTCACGCTGCAACAGCAGTGCAACCAAGCCAGTGATGAAGGGTGCAGCCATACTCGTACCAGCTAACGCCACGAACTTGGAATTAATGATCATTGAGCGATCATAATTGGCATTGGAGGAAAGAGCGGAAACAATCATCGCTCCTGGTGCTGTGACATCCGGTTTTTGAGCATCATTCCTCAGAGGTCCTTCGCTGCTGAAATCAGAAACTGTATTCAAAGGGAAGCCAAACTCTTCCACTTTGTTGTCTATGTCGGTGTACTTCTCTCTGGTTGTATAAGCAGCAACTGTAATTGCACTGCTGGCACATCCAGGTGAACCAATTTTCACGGAGTCAGCCACACTCTTACCTGTGAATAACACTGACCCATCTAATGTCCACACATCCAGCCGCACATTTTTGGATGAAGTGTTTTTAAACCGCAATTGCCAAATTCCACCAGGTACAGGCGTACTGTAATTCTTCTTTCCTTTACCACGAATTTGTATCAAAACATTATAGTCGCCGTTGCCTGGATCGCGTCCTGGTGTTGCGATTTGCAACTGCGCATCTTGCAAGGTATGTTCTTTGATATAGTTGCCATCAGTAATGACTGGTTGGAAAGGGGTGACGAAACCGTTAGGACTACGCAAGGACACTTCTAATTGACCTGCGCTAGAGTACCAGCCATTTAAGAATGCGATGCTCGTTTGATTAAATGGTACGTTGAAGCGCATGGTATGAGTTTTACCAGCAGGAACAACTGCTTGAGCGTGAATGTTATCGTTGCCCTCGTTACCTGCAGCACAGCAAACTATACGTCCAGGACCAGTTTCAGAGTCAATGATTTTTGACAGCGAGTCGCTTCCGTCGTGAGGATCAAAGTGTCCGCCCAAGCTCATATTAACCACGACTGGACGTCCTAATTCTCTGGCAACCCGGAAGATGTAACGGACAGCATCAGCAATGTGACCTTCATCCAAGTCGCTCTTAACGATGAGCAATTCTGCCTCTGGTGCGACACCACAATAAGTAGGATCGACACCAGCAGCAATTCCAGCAACGTGAGTCCCATGACCGTTCGTATCTTGGGAAACTGTGAGGAGCGAGTCAGTTAATTCTGCTCCGTATTTCCCCTCTGTCACTCCAGGACCAGACAGTGTTTGGTCCCAAATGCGTAAAATGCGTCCTGCAAAGGCGGGGTGCTTCGGATCAATACCGCTGTCGATAATACCGATAATCACTCCCTTACCAGTAAGATTACTATTTTTCCTTGTAAACTCTGGTATGTGTACTGTGGTTTTAGAAATGTCCATCCGCAGTTCAAGTTTGCGTGATGGCTTGATGCGCTCAATAGTAGGATCATCAGATAAGGCGTCTAAGCTTTGTATAGGTAAGAACGCTGTCCGGACATGTCCTGTATTTTGATTGACTTCAATACCATATTGTGATAGATAACTCAGGTCTGCATTTTCATCACAGTAGATAAAAACTATACTACGGGTTGGCTTGAGATTGTTTTTGGGGGGAACTATACTCAGCATTCTAATCTGCGGAGCTAAAGCTTCCTGTCCTTCCCGTTGATAATCTTCAAATGCTAATAGCAGTCCTGGAGATAATTTTTGGTGTCTCATTTGACCTTGATTGAATCTATTGAAGTTGAATTTCTGCAACATCTTAGCAGGATATATTGAAGAATTCTGAATCGTGAATAATTTTAGATTTCCCTATGTCGAAATGATATAGCGCTTCTGTTTTGAATGCAGTACAGATTTATCTGTGTACCCTGCGGGATGACCTATGCCCTGCGCTCCCGCTGCGCGCAATTCGTAACTCCTGCGCAGATGCTTCATTGCGCGCTCATCCCAAGGGGACACGCGCTGCGGGACGCTACATTGAGCATGACAAAATCAAATTCATACTTCAAATCAGCAACGCCCTTGATGTATTGCACTCAACTTAGAGGCGCTATACTCATGAGGAGTTATCCTACTTTACTAAAATCAGGATTTCTCGTTGCACATCTAGAAAATCGCATTTATTCATTCATAATTCATGATTTAGAAATTCTTCAATGACTCTAAGTCAATACAACGGCAATGTGAATCTTTACGGAAAATTTTAAAAGTTTTTTCTGTTTACGAGCTATGAACTACCTACTGAATTTAGTTATTACACTTGATTTAAACTCCATTTAAATAAGTAATTATGCATAAGTGAACAGTTCTGGAGAGTGCTTCCCATATAGTAGGAGCTAGCTGAAAATGCTTCATTTTTTTGCTGTGATTCTAGTTAGGTTTTTTACCCGTTCAAGTCTGGCATGAAATCCTTTTTTTTAGAACAGTAAAATTTACGCTCATTGGTGGAAAACAGAAGTCACTTCAAAGGCAATAGAAGATTGTTTTTTATTCTTTAAGACCGCAGTGGCTCCTCTGCTTTTTTCAAGCTAGAACCCCACGGGCGAAGTGCTATCGCACCGCTAGCCCCGATAGCGGAAGCGTACCGTTAGGCATAGGGGGCGCGGAGCTAACGCTAACGCCTAGATCTAGGCTTGAGAAACAACCAAGCCACAAAAAAAGTTGCTGCAGTGAATAGTTGCGTTATATCCGAAGCAGACAGATAGCCATCAGAAAACGAAGCAATACTGCGATCAGTTATACCAAATAGCCATGACGAGAGACCAAACACCCAAATTCCATTCTTAATATTTCCTACACAGTGCTTAGAGTCTGATGGTTGCCGATTATTCATGATTTTCTCCGTTGTGGTGAAGAATCTGATGGTTAGATAGAGGATGCACCAGCGGCGAATACTAGCCACTGGTAAATTCCAGGTGTTATTGTTCCCTCACTTGAAAGCTTTTTTGACTCTGGCTGTTGAACTTTATATCTCTTTCATATATTAAAAATAATTTAACATACTTGACATAACTGCCAAAAGGTACATGTATAACTTTTTGAAAAAATTATCTTGATTTCCTTTTTGTCAAGAGATTTTAAATAATAAAATGTCAATATTGATTGACATTTTTGATAGATAACTTATATATTGGAGACTCATCACTTTTGGGCAAAAATGAGTTAAATCTAAAGAAGTGGCGGCGAATAGCGATATGTCCTATGTCAGCAGTGCGAAAGTAACACGCTCTTAAACATACAATGGCTAATGGGAAAATAATCTCACGGTTTGCATCTTTGCGTGAGATAATGAAAAAAGTATGGCAATAGCAATAGATTTTGGTACAAGCAACACAGTTATCGCTCGCTGGAATTCTGTTACTCAACAACCAGAAACTCTCAACATACCTGGTTTATCTATTCAACAAGGTCTTAACCCCCCACTCATTCCTAGCTTGCTTTATGTTGAAGATGCCTCAAAAAGGCAACTCTTAGTGGGTCAACAAGTGCGCGATCGCGGTCTAGACTTAAAAAGTGACCCGCGATTTTTCCGCAGTTTCAAACGCGGTATTGGTGCAGACATCCAAGGTTTTTTACCAGAACTGGATGGACAAATCATCACCTTTGAGAAGGTTGGACAATGGTTTCTCTCTCAAGTCATTGAGCAGTTGGTACCACTGCAAGGGGGAATAGACTCTCTGGTGTTAACTGTACCAGTAGACAGCTTTGAGGCTTATCGCCACTGGCTAGGACAAGTTTGCCAAGCTCTAAGCGTTGAACAGGTGCGGATGCTAGATGAACCGACGGCAGCAGCTTTAGGGTATGGTATGGTAGACCAAGAAATTCTCTTGGTGATTGATTTTGGCGGCGGAACGTTAGATTTATCTCTCGTGCGGCTGGATAAAACCGTACAAAGAATTCAAAAGCCTGTAGGGTTTCTTCTCAAATGGGGTCATAAGTCCTTAGCAGAAGACTCAAAGCAAAAGGTAAAAACTGCTCGTGTGTTGGCAAAAGCTGGGCAAAATTTGGGTGGTACTGACATTGATAATTGGATAGTTGATTACTTTGCCAAAACTCAAGAGTTGGTGGTGAGTCCTTTGACAACGCGACTGGCGGAAAGGGTGAAGATTCAACTTTCAACCCAAACCCAAGCGAGTGAAATTTATTTCAACGATGAGACGTTTGAGAGTTATGAGCTAGAACTCAACCGCGATACTCTAGACACTATCCTCACAGAACACGCGTTTTTTGAACGACTTGATGAGTCGATGAATTCCCTGTTACAGCAAGCACGACGCCAGGGAATAGAAGTTTCAGATATTAACGCTGTTTTACTCGTTGGTGGTACTGTGCAACTGTCTGCAGTACAAACATGGATTAAGCAGTATTTTGAACCAGAAAAAATTCGTTGCGAGCGTCCTTTTGAAGCTATTGCTCAAGGTGCTTTACAAGTTGCTCAAGACGTGGAGGTGAAAGATTTTCTTTACCATAGTTATGGTATCCGTTACTGGGACCGCCGCAACAAAAGTCATAATTGGCATCCTATTATTAGATCTGGTCAGCCTTACCCTATGAGTCAGCCAGTAGAATTAGTTTTGGGTGCTTCTGTGGAGAGTCAGCCCAGTGTTGAATTAATTATGGGCGAATTGGGAGCAGACACAGGCGGTACAGAAGTTTATTTTGATGGCGATCGCCTGATTACTCGCAGTATTGCAAGCAACCAAACGAACGTCAAACCCCTCAACGATAAAGATGGTGCGAGATCAATTGCTCAACTGACACCGCCAGGGTTTCCAGGGAGCGATCGCATCAAAGTCCGTTTTCAAGTCGATGAACAACGCTTTTTACGAATCACGGTTGAGGACTTGTTGACAAATGAAACGCTCTTGGAGAATCAACTTGTAGCACAGCTGAGTTAAACATGTCTTGTAGTAAGCGCTTAAGCGCTTACTACAAACCCATTCCCTACCTTTTCACTACCACTGGTGTTCCTATTGACGCCCAGTTAAATAGCCACCTAGCCCTTTTGGGAGCCACATTGACACACCCATGACTCACTGGTGTCCCAAATTTTTTATGCCAGTAAGCACCATGAATTGCATAACTTCCGCTGTAATACATAGTATGTGGAACGTTGGGAATATCATAGTCCCTACCCTGCATGCGAGCAGACTTGTGCTTAGATTGAATTTGAAAAACACCAGTAGGAGTTGGGGTGGATTTCTTACCTGTGGAAACAATAACTGTGTAGACGGGTGTGTTACCATTCCAAGCGATTAAGCGTTGATCTGAAAGGTCAATTTGAATCCAACGCTGATTGGAGTTTTGTAGGGTCTGGATTTTTTCTTTAATCGTCTGGCTTTTTGACTGCGCCCAAGCCTCATTTGAAGCAGTCAAAAAAACGTTTAAGGTCACTGCTATTCCAGTTATGAATAGCTTTGCAGGATGCATCCATATAGGAGAAATGAGACTGTTCATCACAAATACACTCAAATCACAGCCGTTTGGGGAAAGTTTTCGCTTTCTCCTATACTTTCTAGTTTAATGCGTCAAAATGCCAGCTTTTTGTCTCATTTCAGACAAATTTAAGCATCAGTTCCAAACGACGAGTCTGGACGCGAGTGTATGCGCCTTAGCGCAAGCTGATTTCCCAAATTGAAGCTCCGTGACCAACCCCAACTCAATTAACTTATTTTTTGCATCAAGCTTGCTGTAAGTGATGCGATCGCCTTCCAGTCTTCTGTTTCTACAAACTCTTTGGGAAACAATTGACTACTCAAACCGACAGCGATCGCCCCTGCTTGTAAAAATTCTTTGGCATTTTCTAAAGTTACACCCCCTGTCGGAATCAAGGGAATGTGACCCAAAGGTCCTCGCAAGCTTTTTATATAATTGACTCCTCCCACCGCTGCGACGGGAAACACCTTGACACAGCTTGCTCCACTGGACCAGGCAGTCACTATTTCTGTTGGGGAGAGCGTTCCTGGTATGATAGGTACACCTATATCGACTGCTGCTTGAATCATCACTGGGTCAACGTGGGGAGTGAAGAGAAATTGTGCCCCTGCAGCAATTGCTTCCTGCATTTGTTGTAAATTTAGCAGAGTCCCACTTCCAATAGTACAATCAGGTAATTCTACTCTGAGTTGTGCAATCAGTTCAGTCGCACCAGCACTATTCCAGGTAATTTCAATTAACTGTATTCCCCCAGATGCGACAGCCAAAGACATTTGACGCGTCAACGACATTTCTGGGGCGCGGACAACAGCAATGACTTTATGTTGTTTGAGTTGCGATAACCAAGTTTGACCAGACATTTGTATCAGATTTTATATTAGTAGTTTCTATCACAATAAATTGTAGCTCTCTACCTTTTGAATATCTAAAATTATGTCTTAATGATTAGCACATAACTTTTGTATCCTACCATAGACAGACTTAGTTTTAAGAATATAGAGTTACCTTCAGATTATAAGCCTCTCTTTAGAGAGATATATATAGCTATCTATCATTTAAGAGATAGTCTACTAACTAATGAGTGATGACTAATGACTGATTATTAACTAAAAGAATTAAGTCGCCAGCGAGATGAAAAAAATCTAATCTATTTTTAACTTAAAAAAGATAGACATTCTTAATTAATGCGGTAGGAACATCATGCCTCTCTACAAACTTGCAGATTTTGATCCAAATTATCGAGATACTTTTGGTGGCGACGATATCATAGGTTTGGGCTTATATACAGAAGGTGGAGTAAAAGTTGGCTCAGTTGGCGATGTACTAGTTGATGC
Organism: Scytonema sp. RU_4_4; assembly: GCA_012031965.1. Taxonomy (GTDB): domain Bacteria; phylum Cyanobacteriota; class Cyanobacteriia; order Cyanobacteriales; family Nostocaceae; genus Brasilonema. Next base: position 6,776 of record JAAUSC010000028.1, on the reverse strand, counting down.
AGATGGTCGTTTTCGCTATCTAGTTATAGATACTCAGTACAACTTTTCTAGTAAAAGAATTTTGCTACCCATTGGTCTTTCCCAGATTGACTATAATCAGCAGCGTGTTTATGTTGATGGGCTCAGCAAAGAGCAAGTACAAAGTTTGCCTGTGTACAAAGACGACATGATTGTTGATTACGATTATGAAGAGCAGGTACGCAAGGCTTATCGTCCAATATCTAGTGATGTGCCTTACAATCGCGATACTTACAATTACCAACAAGATGCATCCCTGTACAACTTGAATGAGCAGAACCATCAAACATTCAAACTATACGAAGAACGGCTCATTGCAAATAAAAACCGTATCAAGACAGGAGAAGTAGCAGTTGGTAAGCACATTGAAACTGAAACGGCGCGTGTTTCTGTACCTCTCGAAAGAGAGCGAGTTGTCATTGAGCGAGTTAATCCTACAGATGCAGGAACAGCAGTAAACCCTAGTGAACTTCAGTTTCAGCAAGGAGAAGTCGCACGCATAGAAATCTATGAGGAAACGCCTGAGATTCGTAAAGAGGCGTATGTACGTGAAGAAGTCCACGTCAGAAAAGTGGTTGATAGAGAGACAATTGAAGCACAAGAAACAATTCGTCGGGAAGAGTTAGATATTGACACTCAAGGAGATTTGCCTAGAATTCAAAATGATGTCACTCCAAATGACCGTGTTTAAATTGCTTTTTAAAAAATGTCTTGAATAGATTTGTACCAAAAACCATACAGGCAAGAGAAGAAAAATTCATCTTTTGCCTGCTTTTGTTGTTTTCAAAAAAGCTTGTTTTTCTTATGTAAATTGAACAAAATAAACAGAATTTTGAATCTCAAAAATCTACTCCTATTGAGTATTCATAATATCAACTAAGTCAGTCGCTAGGGAGAGGAAGCATAGTAGCTATTTTTTTAGTCTAGTTAATAGGAGAGGAAAATAAAGATTTGAGAGGAAATTAGTATGGCTCTATATAAAATTGCGGATTTTGATCCAGACTACAAAGATACTTTTCAAGGTAATGACGTCAAAGGAATGGGCGTTTATGTAGAAGGAACCGATGAAAAAATTGGTACAGTAAGCGATGTTTTAGTAGATGATAATGGTCATTTCCGGTATTTAGTTGTTGACTTAGGTTTCTGGATTTTTGGCAAGAAAGTCTTGTTACCAGTTGGTCGTTCTCGCATCGACTATAACGTTGACCGCGTTTATGCAATTGGTATGACTAGAGAACAAGCGGAAAATTTACCTGAGTACGACGAGCGTCAAACTCTGGATTACGACTATGAAGAGCGCGTACGCGGTACATATCGCACTCCTGGAAGTTACACCCCAGCTGCTGTGGATACATCTACTCCTCTAGATACAGCAACTCCTCTGGAAGCATCTGCTCCCGCTGCGACAGCGGGATATCAGCCAACACCCGGGACAAATTATCCCACCTACGACCGCAATACCTACAATTACGAGCAAGAGCCTTCGTTGTTCAATATGAACGACCAGGATCATCAAACCTTGAGACTGTATGAAGAACGGCTCATTGCTAATAAGAGACGTCAAAAAGCTGGAGAAGTAACAGTTGGTAAACACATTGAAACTGAAACTGCACGAGTTGCGGTTCCAGTAGAAAAAGAGCGAGTTGTTGTTGAGCGAGTCACTCCAGCAGATGCTGGTAGAAGTGTTGCTCCTGGTGAAGCTAACTTCCGTGAAGGAGAAGTTGCTCGCATGGAAATCTACGAAGAAACAGCTGATGTTCACAAAGAAGCTTTTGTACGTGAAGAAGTCAGAGTGAAGAAAGTAGTAGACCAAGACACAGTTCAAGCTCAAGACACAATTCGTCGTGAAGAACTGGATGTCAACGCTCCTGGTCTTCCCGTTGATGAACGTTAAATCAACAAATCAGTACACAGTTATCAAATTATTGTTCATTGATAACTGATAATTGATAACTGATAACTGATAACTGATAACTGTTTTAAACCTGTTACCTATGTCATAGAAGTAGAGACGTGGAATTCCATGTCTCTACTTATCATCAGTCAAATATTATTATTTTTTAACAATGAATTATCGGACAATTGATATAAATAATGAAAAAGCAAGTAAGATTGAAAGAATGGCTGATTTGTTAAAAAGTTTAAGAACTAAAGTCAAAAATTATATTGTGATTGATAGGCAAGGTCAGCTAGTAGGTGAAGTCAGAGATTTAATCATAGATATCAATCGTCAGCTAAATTTTGTTATATCTGAGTTGGATAATCAAGAAAATTATCGATTATTCTTATTAAGTAGCAAGCTAGTTGAAAAAATTAACTCACAAAATCAACGGATTTTTATAAAATTAAAGAAATCACAAGTAGAATATTTACCTGAATATATAGAAAGAGAAACCCAAATTAGTGAAATGAAAGATAATTTAAACGCTCAGGAAACAAATACACAAAATTCAGATCTGATTGCAGCAGTCGCAGCTGCTACAAATAGTCAGGTAGATTCTGTAGAAGAGATTATTCGTTTGCTGGGAGAACGATTAATCATTGACCGCAGTAAGCGCAAAGTTGGTGAGGTGATTGTCCGTAAAGAAATTGAAACCCAAATAGTACAAGTACCAATCAGGCGCGAGAAACTGATAGTAGAACAAGTTAGTCCAGAACGCAAACAGCTTGCAAAAATAGATTTAGGACAAGAAGCAATTTCTGATGTTCATTTGACTGAAGGAGAAACATCTGCATTGACCACTCATTTTGATGGTGGTTTAAGTGTGAGTGGTGAATTTAGCTCTCCTAAAATAGCTAGTTTACTTTTAAATGCGATCGCCCTAGAGCGAAATCATGGATGTAAAGCAGTGCGAGTGACAATCCTTGTGGAAGATGAAGAACATCAGAAAACATATCAGGAGTGGTTTGCTCGTACGTCAAAAGGGTAAAAGTTTCATGTTCAGTTAACAGTTATCAGTTATCACTGTGTACTGTTCACTGCTTACTGTGTACTGTTCACTGATTTAATGTTATTCAGCCGGGATTCATTTACGGTGGTTTTTAATCATCTTGAACTCACCGTACCAAAAAAGATTTTTGGTACGGTGACTTTCTAAGAAGCAACACGCTGTTTCTTAGCCCTAACCAACAAACCATGCTTGGGTGCAAATATCATCGCTGCGACAAACAGCAAAGTTTGCAACACCACAATGCAACCCCCAGTCGCACCATCAATGTGATAGCTCATGTACGTTCCCATGACACTCGAAAATACCCCAGAAGCCATAGCAATCAGCATCATGTGGTCGAAGTTGTCTGTTAATAAATAAGCTGTTGCTCCGGGTGTTACCAGCATAGCAACAACGAGAATAATCCCCACAGTTTGTAGTCCAGCAACTGCAGTGAGGGAAAGTAATGATAGCAAAATATAGTAAAGCGCTCCTGTATTTAAGCCAATCGAACGCGCATGGGTGGGGTCAAAACAAAATAATAATAGGTCTTTGCGTAGGATGGCGATCGCCACTAAGGTTATGATGCTAATAATCACCGTCTGGATAATATCTCCTTGAGAAATACCGAGAACGTTGCCAAACAGGATGTGTGTCAAGTCTACGCTGCTTGGTGTTTTAGAAACAAGTACCAACCCCAAGGCAAAGAATCCTGTAAACACCAGTCCAATAACTGTATCTTCCTTAATTCTTGTCTTCGCCTTGATAAAACCAATCGCAATAACTGAACCCACGCCAAACACAAACGCACCAAGAGCAAAGGGTAACTTGAGAACATAAGCAATAACCACCCCAGGCATAACTGCATGGGAAACAGCATCCCCCATTAATGCCCAACCTTTGAGGGTCATGTAGCATGATAGCACCGAACAGACTACACCAACTAACGCACTCACAAGAATTGCTTTGACCATGAATTCATGTTGCAAGGGTACTGTAAACCACTCTAGCAATTGCATTACATACCCTCCTGATTTTCACGAGTTATCCGACTTTTACTAAACGGTAAGTCACCCAGCGAACCACCAAAGGTGCGAGAGATATTTTCTTCTGTAAAAACTTCAGAAGTATTGCCGTAAGCTAAGATAGTACGGTTGATGAGGACAACTTGGTCACAAAAGGTCGTAATTGATGCCAAGTCATGGGTAGAAATCAAAATTGTGTGACCCATCTCTCGTAATTCTAGTAATAAGTCAATCATGGTTTTTTCTGTTTTGATATCCACCCCTGTGAATGGTTCATCTAACAGTAAGACTGTTCCGTGTTGCGCTAAAGCACGGGCAAAAAAGGCACGTTTCTTTTGTCCACCAGAAAGTTCTCCAATTTGGCGATCGCGCATTTCCCACATCTGCACTCTCTCTAAACTCTCCCGAACAACCTTTTTATCTGTTGTTGAAGGAATCCTAAATATATTCATATACCCATAGCGTCCCATCATGACCACATCGTAGACACTCACTGGGAAATTCCAGTCTACCTCTTCCGACTGCGGTACATACGCCACCAGGTTCTTTTTTTTGTACCATCCTGATAGGCAAGCCGTTAATTAATACCCTCCCTGTTGTCGGTTTCACGAATCCCATAATTGCTTTAAACAGGGTTGATTTCCCGCTACCATTCATCCCCACTAACCCATAAATGGAATTAGCTTTGAGTTGCAAAGAAGCACCATGCAAAGCCACTTTGCCGTGGTAAGCTACTGTCACATTTTCAACATCAATACTGATTGAATTCATAGTTATTGGTTGGTAATTCACCTAATATCCACATCTTTTGACTCATATCAAATTCGCTTAACTACTTAATCATTCAGATCTCTTTTCGTTCCCGCATCAGCCTTTAATGATAAATATTCAACTAGTGATAACACAGCAGATTGTTCGTGCGTGAAGTACAAAGAGTAAGGTCTAAAAGCCAGACAGACCTTTTGACTTCTGAATTCTGTTGTATGACTACTTTCCCTGCAACCCCTTAATCAGCGTGGTCACATTATGTTCTAGTAACTTGAGATAAGTCGATGCTGGACCATCTGGCTTAGAGAGAGAATCTACGTAGAACACCCCGCCAAACTTCGCACCCGTTTCCCTCGCGACTTGACGTTGTGCTTCATCACTCACCGTACTTTCACAGAAAACAACGGGTATTTTATTTGCCTTGACAGTGTTAATCACTTTTTCCACTTGCTTAGGAGTGGCTTGTTGTTCCGAATTCACCGCCCACAGATAAACTTCTTTCAAGCCATAATCGCGGGTGATGTAGGAAAACGCCCCCTCACAACTGACCATGTAGCGTTTATCTGGGGGAACGACTGACACCTCTTTTCTAAGCTTCTGGTCAATCTCCTTAATCTTCTGACTGTATGCTTGAGCATTAGTATTGTAGGTATCTGCATTCACTGGGTCTAAATCTACCAGTGCTTTACGAATATTCTCTACATAAATCAAAGCGTTTTGTGGCGACATCCACGCGTGAGGATTAGGTTTGCCCTTGTAAGCATCCTCCGCAACTTCCACAGGCTGAACTCCTTGACTCAAGGTGATATGGGAAACCTTGGGGATATTGTTGTAAAATTTCTCCGCCCAGCGTTCTAAATTTAGACCATTATCTAAAATTAAATCTGCTTTTTGCGCCCTGACTAAATCGCTAGGAGTGGGTTCATATCCGTGAATTTCCGAACCCGGCTTGACAATTGATTCCACAATCGCCTTGTCTCCCGCTACGTTTTTCCCCATGTCTGCAATAACTGTGAAGGTCGTTAGAATGACCTTTTTGTCTTTTGTCACCGGATTCAGGGAATTGGTTGGGTTTGGTGTCGCATTCACCTGTGATTGCTCATCAGGAGGTGTCGGACTGCATCCACTGATCCAAAGCCCTAATAGCAACCCAGAGGCGATACGCTTTGCGTCAAGCCTCCGGCTTATCGCCCTGAGTGAGTCTCCCTCCGGGAGCATCGCCAATGAAGGTATGTACTGCAGCAGTCGTGCCTTGCAATTGTTAAAACTTATTTTCATTTATGCATTTTCATAATTTTCTCATTTTTCAAAAACTTTACCATAAGGTGGGTAAAAATGAAACGCAGATTTTTACAGAAAGACGGCGAGAAAGCCCGTCTCTTCTAGGAGGTGGGACACGCCGTCTTATACCGTTTCACTTTAAGGTTGATACAAATAGGTAGTTGGGGGAGTTGGGGGAGTTGGGAAAAAGAATTTGTATCACGAATTTCGTGAAATGGTATTAGTCATCAGTATTATTAAGCACTAAAAATCGCTCTGGTAGTTACTAAGGACGCTCTGACTAAGGACTAATGACTTTCGTGAGTGTGATGATGTCCATAAGCACCAGTTTCTGGCTGAAACGGTACAGTTTCCTCTTTCACTACTAGTCCCAGTTGTTCTAACATGATGCGTAAAACTGAATCAGGAGATAAGCGTAAATAAGTTGCTTTTATCTCCACTGGGACATGACGGTTTCCTAAATGGTATGCTGCCCGTAATAAATCTATCGCTGTTTGGGCAGTGACAGTGAAAACAGGTTCTGGCTTAGCAGTAATTCTCACTCTTACACCACCTGTTTCATCTTGCAGAATATCCCCATCCTGTAATACCGTTCCTCGGGGTAAACGTAAAAACACTACTTCCCCATTTTCTGTCTCAAAACGATGACGACTGCGGGTGCGTTCTTGAGCCGCCAACCCAAGAATCAAAGTCACTGGTGTATCAGGGTTTGGTGGTTTACGTTGAGTAAAGGTCAACATCATAAATTCAGGGG
>JAAUSC010000183.1 GCA_012031965.1 Scytonema sp. RU_4_4 | reverse complement strand
CCAATCCAGTTTGCCTGCATCAACTTGACGCGTTCAGGCCAACCTGGTAACTTATCGAGGTCATTCAATAATTCTTCAGCATAATCAGTAATCTTCAAAAACCACATGCCGCAAGAGTTTGCGTTCAACTTTAGCACCACTGCGCCAAGAACGTCCTTCGCTATCAACTTGCTCATTTGCCACAACAGTTTGGTCAATGGGATCCCAGTTTACAGCAGCTTCTTTTTGGTAAGCTAACCCCGCTGTTAAAAATTGCAAGAAAATCCATTGCGTCCACTTGTAATAGTCTGGCGAACACGTGGCAAGTTCACAATCCCAATCAATGGAAAAGCCAAGACGCTTTAATTGTTGCTGCATCTGAGCCATATTTTCATATGTCCACTTCGCAGGCGGTATTCCTCTGTCAATCGCGGCGTTTTCTGCTGGCAAGCCAAAGGCATCCCAACCCATAGGATGTAGTACCCGATAACCTTGCATCCGTTTGAGGCGGGCAATCACATCAGTAATCGTATAATTACGGACGTGACCCATGTGCAGGCTGCCCGAAGGATAGGGGAACATGGACAAGGCGTAGTATTTTGGTTTACTGCTATCTGTAACAGTTTTATCTAAACCTTGTTCAGTCCATGTTTTTTGCCATTTTTCCTCAATTGCTGCTGGGTTATATCGGGACTCCACAACGAGAACTCCTAACTGAATTTAATAGTCGCTTCTGTTTCGCTATTGTGGCATACTCTAGAGTTAACCTGACGGCTGAAGTGGGACTCTCAACTACTCTTATGTGTTTCTTGAAAGATAACAAATAATTTCCATTGGGCTGCTGCGGAAATTGAGGCTTTTAAAATAGGTGATCGCATTTTCTTTTAGGAGCTTGCAACCAAGTCAGATAAGCTTTTCTGGCGGCTTACGCCTGGAGTGAGTAAGGGTGAGTCTTATATCTTACCCCTCCAAGGAGTTGCTGAAAGACCATCAAAATCACATTCACTCACCCTTGTGCGAAGTTACCTATAGCGGTTTTCAATTGGGTGCAATACATTAAAAAATTAAGGAACCGCAGCCTGTAGCAGATGGACGCAGATGAACCTGTACTTCATCCGGATGAAAACCGCTATAAATACACTTTTGACTACCACGTTGCAATTGTATTAACTACATGCTCCGAAAAACGTGGGACTTTATGTATAATTTACTTTAGTCATATTGAGCTAGGGGGTGGCGAGCATAGTCCAGTCGATGGCATTATTAATGCTGAAATCCGTTTCTAAATTTCAAAGGTTTTATCAAAAGCGTCCCAACTGCTTATCTAAAATGAATCAAGCTGATTTCTTAAATGCTTTAACCAAGATAGGCGAACATTGCCACATGGAATCAGTATTAGGCAAGGATGGCTGTAATATCTACGAATATGTAATCACAATGGGAGGTAGACCTTTTGTTGCCTGTGGTCAATTTATAGGAGTTGGTTCTAGTGAGTCCGTAGCAGTACCGATGCAGTTCTTTAATAGTTGGCAGCTTTTAGCTTCTGAAAACAATGCTACTTTGGATACTAATCTGCATCTTTGAGTGGACTAACTTCTAATACAGCCTTGGTATGAAATAGCATTTACCACTGAAAAAATCCTTCGGTGTATGCTTTAGTTAAAACCGACTGAGAACTTGTTCCTGCCGTTCTGATATGCGCCCTGTAAAACTATCTAAAAAGAAGCGTCCAGATTTTCCCAGGTTGTAAATCAGCTTTGATAAAGGGTCAGTTTTACGTTCACCAAATTCATCAGAAGTTTCCCAAACCGATTCATGTGGTGACGATGAAGAGATTTCTGCTCAAACTTTCAGCCTTGGTCTTTGCCTGTACCTTGAAACAGGCATTTTTGTAACTAGCAACTTCAGGAGTTATTAAGGATTCTTGGTGGTAAAAGTCTTTGTCTACGGCACTCTTAAACCAGGTGAAGAAAATTATTCTAGGTACTGTGCTGGTAAGGTGATTAATACAACTAGAGCAGTCGCACAGGGTAAGTTGTTTGCCTTACCAATGGGTTATCCAGCGATGACACCTGGAGACAGTTCTGTACACGGATATTTACTCTCATTCACTAACCCAGATGTGTTGACGGCTTTGGACGAGTTAGAAGATTATCACCCTAACAGAGCGGCGTCAGAAAACCTTTACAATAGAACGCAAATTGAGATCTATAACCTACAAGGGCATTCACTTTATTGGGCTTGGGTCTACATAATGACAGAGGCACTAGCTATCCAACTAAGAGGTATCCACCAACCTAACGGTTGGTGGAGTGGCTCTAATAATTACAGATAATTACAAAGGATGAATTATAGACTTTTCGTGATTTCAGATTCACCATTCTTGACACTCTCCGACCTAAAGGTGCGGAGATTCTTAAGACCTCACAGTCTTAATATCCTGTGTAAACAGGTTCCCAGGCTCACCACGTTTGCCCGGTAGGGCGTAGTGATATCTCCTCAAGGTTTTTCGGGCGTAGACTTTCCCCCAGTCCGGGGGTAGGTTTTGAAATCTTGTACTGATTAAACTATTTTAACATGGCTGAGTCCTAAAGGACTCAATTAGCCTTCATCCGACGCAAAGTCAGGCGCACTTTGTCTGGAGGGAAGGGGAACCTTATTAATAACACGAGTACCCGTGTTGCAAATCAGATCAACTCAGAAAGGTTCCCCTTCCCTCTACAGAGACCTCGACCCCTAAAAAATTGGGCAGGCTTACTACTACGAGTACCCTACTACGCCGGCAGATCAATAAAACATAGACGCTTTGCGGCTTCCCGCAAGGGTAGCCTGCCGACGCATTGTCCCCGGAAATTGAGCCAGAGAAGAGTTTTTGTTGATTTGTGGGCGTAGTTGGGTACTCGTAGTATGAGGGCTGGCGAACTTCGTTCCGCTCCGCTAACAATTTCTGCGTGTGAGACCCCCGACCCAATTTTTTGGCGTGTTAGACCCCCGCCCTTGCCTGAAGTACGGAATACGCAACTACGTTGCTGTTCCTCAAGGGTTTTCGGCATATTTTCTCTAACTTTTTAGTTTAAATCGTAGTCAATATTTAAATCGTGCTCAACATCCTGTGATTGAGGCTCTACTTTATCAACTGAATTTTCAAAAGAGGCTTTTGCTGTTTTTGGAATTGGGATCACCGTGTAATTTATGGCAACGCTAAGCGGCGAAGCGACAACAGGAGTAGATATCACTGACTGTGTCTGCTTGATTGGTTGGTTTTGAGCCAATAGAGGTATCCTAGCCTCACCCCCTGTCAGTAAACCAGATAAGGTGCTAATGACGCAAGCAGCAACAGCAGCGCCTCCAGCCAGCCACACTAGCCTGGGACGACGACGCAAACGTGTCATCACTTGCTCGACGGTTTCTTCTACTGACTGTTGTGGTTCCGGTACTGGAATAGCCCGTACACCTTGCCGCAACTTTAAGAGTCGAGCATATAAACGCTGAACTGTCGCATCGTCTGCAAGCCATTCCTCGACTTGCTTGCGCTCAGCAGCCGTCACCTCACCATCAAGGTAAGCACTCAATAACTCGAAGCGATCGCGCTTCAGCATATCCATAGCACCCGTTGATTCATTGGCATGGTCAGCCTTCTCATCTAGCAAATCTTTGTGAGCTTGCAAGCGAGAATGGTCATCAAACTGAGAATCAGTAGTCATCTTAACATTATTACCAATTCTTACACGGGTAAACACAGCGGATAAACATGAGAAATTAATCAACTCTTCTTCACTTGGCAGAAGCACTCTGCAATCTCTTTAATATTCTTAACGAATTATCATAATCTGCCATTAACCAAAGGACGGAAACTGTACATTACGCATCTAGATAATTTTGTAACTGAAATTGCAATCTCGCTCTTGCTCTGGCAATTCTTGACTTAACTGTTCCTAGAGAAACACCAGTGATTTCGGCAATTTCTTCATATGCCAATCCTTCGATTTCTCTAAGGACAATTGTCGTGCGGAACACCTCTGGCAAATCGGCGATCGCCTCGCGTAGTTGCTCATAAAACTCTCTAGTCGTCAGTTCTTCCTCTGGTCCGGGAGTATCTCCAGCAATTTCCCAATCCATCTCGCCATCGTCTACCGAACGGGGAGCATCCAGTGACAAGGGACTGACAACCCGCTTGCGCTTACGCAACTCATCGTAAAACAAGTTGGTGGCGATGCGGCTTAACCAGCCCCGAAATTTGGACGGCTCTTGTAATCGGTTAATATTCCGATACACACGAATCCAAACCTCTTGAGCCAAATCAGCTCTGTCAGGCCAATCAGGAGCTAGATGGTATAAGACTCTATCGACCTGGGATTGATAGCGGCGCAATAATTCTGCAAACGCAGCACGATCAGGGCGTAATCCTACTTGACAACGCAAAATAAGGTCGTGATTTGAGAGTTTGTCAACCTGCACCGATGCTTTTGGAAGCGTCGTATCAACCGTTGACCAGGATACAGTAATCGATTGACTCATAGATCGCACTGGCTTTAAATCATCCCTATCTATTAGACCTGCTTATTAGCAGGAAGTTCCTTGATTGAGTGACGGATTTATGACTGGAACACTAGGGTATAGTAAACTGGTCAGATACATACTGAGACAAAGAACTCAATACTAGCCTCTTTTGCATAGAGACTCGTCTTCTGCACCTCTTTGGTGATGAGGTAGTAACAGTATGGCAATGTTACTTATATTTGTGCAATATAGGGAACTGACCACCTACCCTTGACAATTTTGAATGACAGAATGTGAAGACAAGGACAAGGGGATGACATTTCCGTGCCAGGAGTTGTCCGTTTGTTGGTAATTGTTGATATTTGTATTTGTTTGCTCGGGTACTTGCACTTGCAAAAATAGATTTAAGGAAAAAGTAACTGTAACTGCGAGCAATAATTTTTCCAACATAGTTTTTCTTCTACCCACACCAATAGTGATTGCTACATTAAGTCAAGAGTTCCTGGTAACAAAGTTCCTTATCTGGACTTTTTTATGTGAAAGCAGCGTGCAATCTTTATAAACCTAGTTTGCCTGCGACTATTGACAAATTCATGAGGAAACTTATAAGTGTTGATGAATTTTCGGTAATACCGATTTCACCAAAAGACAGAAATGTCTTCTCCTCCTAATGGGACTTTGTAAAAAACTAGGTTCAAATGTAGCTTCAAACTTAGATATTGCAAGGGTTTTACATCGATTCATCACTTACCCTTGATTTGACTGAGCTTGAGGCATTTTGACCTCATCTACGTATTTCCCTTATCCAGCAAAGGTTTCAAATACTTTTTCTGCCCGAATTTTCTAAAGTTCCATTCAGGGTCATTCGCGTGCGTAGAAACCCGGTTTCTGTCCAGGTGCTTATCCGAACCGTATTGGGTATAAGGGCTTCTGTCGGAACAAGCTAACGCCTTAAGGCGTGCCCTTTGCGCATACCTGAAGGGTAAAATTTTTTCATTGGGACTGCCTTGTTAATACTAGAGCATCGGTACAGTAATCCCAAAAACCCGGTTTCTTTAAGGTGGTTCAACGAAAAATCAGTCTTTTCGACGACAGAAACCGGGTTTTTCATTGCTCCTGCTTGACTAATGTACCGGCGCTCTAGGAACGCCGCGCATTGATACAACACCATTCTTGGCGATGCAACACAGTTGCAACAACCCAGTCATATTTCTCTAGAGTATTGACAACGGCTTTGGATTGCTCAAGTAATATGCCACTAAAGATACCCCAAGTATTGGGTTTGGCGATTGGGTTAAGCCCAGCGACCTCACGGGCGATGCTCTCAGAGGGAGCCTTACCTGGCGCTATTGCACTCAAATCTGGAATCAAATTTATAATGATATCAGCCAAAATATTGCAGACAATACCATCTACAGGCTGTTCCAGCAGTTTTGTCAAAACGTCTAAACTACCCTCCGCCACGACTAAGCGTTCTGGACTTATATCGTTGAGTGCGAGGTTTTCTGCGGTTGACTTGACTGCTAAGGGATCAACATCTACTGCATAGGCTTTCTTCGCTCCCAGTAGCAGTGAACCTATTGAAAGGATACCGGAGCCACAACCAATATCCGCAATAACCACATCTTGGCTTTCTTTGTTCTTCTCTATCGAAGACTTATAAACCTCGCTCAAACGCATTTCCAGAGATTCTAAGCACAATTGTGTCGTAGCATGAGCGCCTGTGCCAAATGCGACACCTGGATCTAAGCGAAGGATGAGGCGATCAAAATTTTCAGGGACTGGTAGCCATGCAGGGTTGATGAGGAGGCGATCGCCTATTTCCTGCGGTTCCCAATGTTGTTTCCAGCTACTTGCCCAATCTTGCTCATCAATCACCTCCCACTGTACAACAGGTACGGAAAGTCCCATACTTAGAGCATCTTGACGCAGCAATAGCGAGAGTGCAGTTAAATCTGGAAGATCGACTTGGAATTGCGGCAAATAACTCTTTACCAAGAAGTTATTTCCTTTTTTTTCACTGGCTGTTCCGCGACAACCAAAATTTTCCAGCCGCCAAAAGATGGAATCTTCTAGCTCTGGCTCACAAAGAATTTGTAGTTCCCACCAGGTGTTTGCCATAAAGAAAGTAAAAAGTAAAAAGGTAAAAGTCAAAAGAACACTTCTTTCTTTTGACTTTTGACTTTTGCCTTTTGCCCTTATAAAGTTACCGTATACGCATCACGAATTCCAGGCACTTTGGTAATCTCAGGTAGAATTCCGTCGGGTAAGGGATCATCAAGGCTGAGAACCATCACCGCATCACCACGAATGATTTTGCGACCGACCTGCATACTGGCAATATTGACATTAAAGCTGCCAAGTAGGGAACCGAGTTTACCAATAATCCCTGGCATATCACGGTGTAGGGTGAATAACATATGTTGGCTAGGAGGAACGTTAATCGGGAAACCGTCCAAGTTAGTGAGGCGGATTTCACCATCACCTAACAAAGCACCTATGACAGAATGAGTTCCCAAAGAACCTGTCGCTTCTAGATGCAGGGAACCAGCATAGTCTTTAATCGCAGCATCCCGCGTTTCAATAACGCGAATTCCGCGCTCTTTTGCCTCAATGCTGGCATTAACGTAGTTAACTCGTTCCCGCAGAGCTTTGTAAAGTAGACCTTTCAAGGATGCTACTACCAAAGGCTGACTCTTGTTTGTTGCTAGTTCACCTTGTAGTCGGACGTTGAGCAACTCCACTCGTCCGCCAGCCAACTGTCCTACCAAGTTACCCAAGGTTTCTGCCAGCTGCATATAGGGTTTGAGTTCTTCCATCACGTCAGGACTCAATCCGGGGATATTCACTGCTGAACGCGCTGGAAGTCCTAACAACACATCTCGGATTTGTTCAGCAACGTCAATTGCCACATTGACTTGTGCTTCTGTTGTCGAAGCCCCCAAATGTGGGGTGAGGATAGCTTGTTTCCCTAGTGACTTTAATGAAGACTCACCCAATGGTTCTGCTTCATACACATCCAGTGCCGCACCGCCAATTTTACCATCCCGCAGAGCAACTGCTAATGCTTCTTCGTCAATAATGCCACCGCGAGCGCAATTGACAATGCGGGCGGTGGGTTTCATTTTTGCCAATCTCTCAGTGTTGATTAAGTGAGTCGTTTCTGGAGTTTTAGGAATATGCAGCGTAATGTAGTCTGCTTGCTGTATCAATAAATCCAAATCGACTAATTGACAGCCAATTTGTTCTGCCCTTTCATTGGAAATAAAAGGGTCAAAAGCCAACAGTTTCATTCCCATTGCTTTAGCAACAGCAGCAACATGAGAGCCAATTTTACCTAAGCCGACAATACCCAGAGTTTTTTTGTAGACTTCAGCTCCAATGAAGCTTTTACGATCCCACTCACCGCGTTTGACTGAAGCATTAGCATCAGGGATGTAGCGAGACAAAGACAGCATCATCGCAAGTGCGTGTTCTGCAGCAGCAATTGTGTTCCCCTCTGGAGAATTGACAACCACAATTCCTCTGCGGGTAGCGGCTGGAACATCCACATTATCTACACCTACACCAGCGCGACCGATGATTTTTAATTGCGTCCCAGCTTCAATAATTTCTTGGGTAACGCGGGTACCAGAGCGAATCATTAGCGCGTCATACTCACCAATGATTTCTACCAGTTCCTCTGGTTTTAATCCTGTTTTCACATCTACAGTGGCTACTTGGGAAAGAATATCGATCCCAGCCTGGTCAATTGGATCGGAGACAAGAACCTTAGACATGATTGCTTATTTTAAAGCTAGAGGTATTCCGGAACACGGACTTTCAGTTTAGACTGTAACGCTTGCAATTTAGCAGAAATGATGACTTCTTATATGCCAGTAAGTGACGCTCACGTCTGTTGATGATGGTACTAGAGGGTCAGTTGTTCAGAATTATGCAGCGCTTCCTCCCATATCTAATGCCACTTACTCGGTAAATATAAACCATTAACAGTGTCAAAACCTATATCCAAAACCTATATAATTATGAAATTTTCTTAGGTTCGAGCGACTGTTAACTTTTCGCGATCGCGTCCCTTGCGCGTGTCCGTAAGTCCTGCGGACAGGCTCCGTCAACATGCAGCGTCTCCGTTCGTGCTGCGAAGCAAATCGGTGCATTGTTAATGCATCGACTTGCATAATATTGCTTTTGCTCACGGAGTGTGGCTTTGCGAGCAGAAATTAGGCGGATCTGTTCATCACGCCACGTAAGCAAAGAATAATTCCCAAAGCTAACACTCACTCATCCGGATTTATACCCATTGCTCTGAGTTGCTCTGCCAAACGTTCAGCGCGTTGTTGTACTAATTCTCGCTGTTGTCGTTCTTGTTGTAACAATAACTCCGCTTGTTCAGCTCTTTGTTGTTCCTGTTCAGCTCGTTCGTCTCCAGTAAGCAACAAGTTACCTTGTGCATCCCACCAACGCAACCAAGGCAATTCTACATTCTGATAGCGACCTTGCCAAATACCCAACTCAACACCAAGGGGAGGTATTGGGTAGTGTCCCCGCTGGTTTGCTGGTACAAGTTCATAATGGTCTTCAATGAGATGATAAACTTCTACCCGACTTTGGCGCACTTCGTAAATACCATAAAATGCAGGTCGAATCACTTGCTCATAAACCCAAAATTTCCCTGTCCAAGGAGTTTTGTCTCGTTCTTCCAAACCATCCCCTGATACAAACTCTAGTGCAATGAGTGGTGGAATAAGCTCTTGCCACAACACGTACGAGCGTCGTATCTGATCACCCAGTAACGGTGGTACATTAGGCACATAAAACCAATCTGGTGCTTCTGCTCCTTTTTCTGGTGGATCTGTCATCCGCCAGTAAATACCAGAATCTTGACCGATGCAGTAATGACCATCTAGGTGACGCTTTTGTAGTATCAAAGTTATAGAATCAGTTAAAAGAATACTCTGTGGGTGTTCCTGAAAGTTTTTCACAAATGTGCCGTCTGACTCTGGCAACTGTGTATGGTCAGGAAATGATTTTAACAGGGTTTCAGGTGTTCCTGTAGTCGTCATAAATATATACTGGTTTAGGAATAAGGCGTTAGTTTATGGATTTCATCGTAGCAAACCATTATCGGTAATGCGATCGATCGCCCAAGCTCAAAGGCTAACTTCCTTCTGTCCAACTTTGTCTACTTGTAGGTAAGTAGCTCAACCTAATTAAACGTGAAATGTCATTGCGACCGAAACGCAGTGGAGGGAAGCAATCTCATCAAATTACATTTTAATTTTTTTAAGGTTGAACTACTTAACTTTGTCCAGGCTTTTACAAGCGGTATGATCCATTCGTCGTTCTTGAGGCGAAAGTGCATGAGAAAAATGTGGATGCTAGCAGGAGTCTTTGTCAGTGCAACTGTGCTGCTTTTCTTTTTTCGTACTGCTACATCAAAAGAAACAAACGTGAACTACCCACCACCAACCGCAAGCGGTATGGTGGGGGCTTCCAACTTCACGGAGAAATGCCGCATCTTAGGCTTACGCCCGCGAATTGGTCTGACTTCCTCTCCATTGGCGTTAGCCTCCCCTGTCCCGGAGGAGGACAGCATTCTGATGCCTTCCGCTCTAATATTTATCGCAGCATTACCATCTCTATCATGGTGAGTACCGCAACTTGGGCAAGTCCAAGTTCTTACATCTAGCGGCAACTCGTTGATTTGGTAGTGACAATTAGAGCAAAGTTTGGAGCTAGGAAACCACCGATTTATTTCTATTAGCGTTCCGCCATCGCGTTCTAGTTTGTAAGACAAGAAGTTGATGAATGTTCCCCAACCTGTATCAGATATTGCCTTTGCTAGTTTATGGTTACGAACCATGCCCTTGACGTTTAGGTTTTCAACTATTACGACTTGATTGTTGTCAACTATCTTTCTAGATAGTTTGTGTAAGTAGTCTTGACGGACATTGCTGACTTGTTCGTATACCCTAGCTACAATCTTTGTTGCCTTTCTACGACGATTGCTACCTTTGACTTTACGTGCAGCAATACGCTGTTTTTTGGCTAGCTTTTTTTCATATTTAGCAAGATGTTTCGGGTTTGGATATTTGGAAACTTTTTCGCCATCATAAGTAATTGCAAAATCCTTGATACCCAAGTCAATACCTACCACCTTACCTTCTGTGCTGGATGTAGGATAATCGCCATCACACTCCATCAACACAGAAGCATAGTACTTACCCGACGGGCATTTACTGACAGTGACAGTTTTGATAGTTCCAGAAAGTTCGCGATGTATTTTTGCTTTGACTACACCCAACAAACCTGGGAATTTCAAAGATTCATCAACTTGTTTTACGTTCTGGGGATATTGGATTGACTGACGATGATGCCTTGACTTGAATTTCGGGTATTTTGCTCTATCCTCAAAAAAGTTTTTGTAGGCGCGGCTAAGATTGAGACTCACGGCTTGCAAAACCTGTGAATAACATTCTCCCAACCATTCAGTTTCTTTGTCTTTTTTGAGTGGCGGTAACAGCGAATTTAGACCAGACTGGGACAAGCCTTTGCCAGTTGCTTTATAGGTTTCAATACATTTATTCAACCCATAATTCCACCACCACCGCGCGCACCCAAAATGCTGTGCAAGTATCTGGGCTTGTTGCTCTGTGGGGTATAACCTAACTTTTACGGCTTGCCGTCTCATCTAAACTTCTCCAAATATCGACCTGTTACTATTATATACATATTTCAGTAACAAGATTCCGGAAAATATTTGGCAACTCCGCGCTAACGCGCCGCTGCGCTAACATACATCTTTTCCCTCTCTTACCTACGGTAAGAATTGGTCAAAGATAATCGTCGCTGCCCGTCTTATATCCCGGTACTATAGAGGCTTTGTGGCTTCCCGCTTTCTTACGGAGTACCGTTATAGTGCGGGACTTACGACGAAGAAGTTAAATATGAGCAGCGCAGTTTACCAAACAGCATCGTCCATATCTTAAGGATTCCAGCTAATAGCCAATTTGTAGTGACTCCTGCATTGTCGTCACAGCTAAATACAGTAGAGGAATTTGCCAATCAGTACCGAGCAGTTGCTATCATCAATGCAGGTTTTTTTGACCCAGTCAATCAAAAAACCACGTCCATTATTTTTCAACAAGGAAAGCTAATCGCTAATCCCAAAGACAATGAACGATTGGTAAACAATTCTGACCTAAAACCCTATCTCAACAAGATTTTCAATCGTGCAGAATTTCGGCGATACTTGTGCGAGCAAACTGTTCGCTACTCTATTGGTCTTCACAGTGAGTCTCCACCAACAGGTTGTCAATTAGTTGATGCTCTAGGTGGCGGTCCGCAACTATTACCAGAATTAACCTCAGTGCAAGAGGGATTTGTAGATAACGCCAACGGACGAGATGCTCTTGGCAGCACCAAACCCAATGCTCGAACTGCTATTGGTATGACTGGTGATGGTACAATTATTTTGGCGATGGTCGCTCAAAAGCGAAACGCTCCCACTCATTCCGGAATGTCGTTGCCAGAGCTTGCTAATTTTATGAAAACCCTCGGTGTAGAGAAAGCGATGAATCTGGATGGTGGAAGCTCGTCTTCGCTTTATTACGACGGCAAAGCCTTCTATGGGAAAGTTGATTTGGAGGGGAGTCTGGTCAGGCGACCAGTGAAGTCAGTTTTAATGATTCAAGAAACTTTGAGAGACTTAAAATAATTTAGATTACTTTAGTTAATATGAGTTGCTACTTTCTTGTTTCGGTCACACTTGTAGGAAACCTACAGGCGTCTTTGCATTCCTCAGCTAGCAATTATTAACCCCATTCTAAGGTAATCTCTATATTGGCTGTATTGGAACCCTTTACCAGTAAAGCTGTGAGTTTACCAGCTTCAATGCCAATATCTACACCAAACTTTACACTTGCTCGATCTGGCTTAACCTTGTGTAATGCTTCCGCAATTTCTTTGGTAAGAGATTCAATGGCGGTGGTGACTTCCTCAAAAGGTCGGGCTTGAAAATTAATTTTGCGATCGCCTATCTGTGTCGCTTCAACTCTAACATTTGTACCATCACTGAGTTCTACTGTAATTATTTTGGTTTGAAGTTCCATGTGTATTTGACTGGATTACTCTGCTTTTATAGCATTCCATCCTCAGTAAACAAAATTATCAAAGTATACAAAAAGCATACAAAGCGGAGTTCCACAACCAACGGCGAGGTAGCTACATTCTCCTATAGGTGTTGGGGAAAGTCTCCCTGCAACTGGAATTCCAAATTCTAAATTAATTTTGAATTTTTGAAAAGCGAGGGTTAATCCCCTATATTCTCATCTGCTTAACTCCCTTCAACATTCATTGCGGCTAAAACAGCCCTCTGGCTAACATCTTTGTATACTGTTTCTAAAAACTTCATAACCACATCAGCAGCAGTTAAATTTGTTAAATTTTCTTCTTCCTTTGCCAAAGGAATTGAACCTAACACATCTAAAACTGTTTCACTTGTTGATGGTGCAATGACGACTAAAGATGACTCTAATGGTTCATTGTATTGCCAAAAAGATTCCATCTTTACAAAGAATTGTTTCTCTGGAGTGGACTCTTGAACCTCAGAAAGTTCAGTGTCAGAAGTTTCAATACTTTTGGTACGTAAGTGACGTAAATCACTGATAATTTTTTCTTTTGTGCTTCCTCGTAATTGAAAAAGAACAAATGGGTCTTCGCTAAAGCGATCGCCTAACTGATAGTAAACCGCAGCGACGTGTTTGCAAGGATTAGCCTTATCAGGACAAGAGCATTTACTGTGGACATCAGACAAGGTAAAAGGAAATAGGGAAAGACCATTAGCAGTGAAAACGTCTTCCATATTTTGAGGCATTTCTCCTGCAAGCAGCTTTGCAGCAAACATTGACTTTTGAGACATAGTTTCAATCACATAACCCCACTCTTGTTCGCTAAAGGGGTCAAGAGATAGGGAAACTTTGTATGGTTCTGATTCAGAACCTTGCACTCTAGCTAATACCTTTGCACCTTTAAACTCAATGCTCAGGACATTTCCCTGACGGGCATAATTTCTTCCACGTTCTAGACGTTTTTTAAAACGATAGGAATCCAATAAATCCAGCCACCGTTGTGACCACCATTCCCGACTTGCTTGAAGGGTATCACTTGTCATTCTGTTTCCTCTTCTATGACTGCACTGCGATCAAGTATGAGCAAGTTGCGGAGTTGGTCTGTATCAAGTTCAGTCAGCCAATCTTCACCCGCACCAACAACTTGTTCAGCGAGTTGTTTTTTACTTTCTATCATGTCGTGAATTTTTTCTTCTAAAGTACCAGTACAAACAAATTTATGGACTTGCACATTGCGCGTTTGACCAATGCGAAAGACTCTATCTGTTGCCTGATTTTCCACTGCTGGATTCCACCATCTGTCAAAGTGAAAAACATGATTTGCTCGTGTTAAATTCAATCCCACACCACCTGCTTTCAGCGACAAAATCATAATTGGTGGTCCTTGAGGATCATGTTGAAAACGGTCTACCATTCCTCACGTTGTTTTTTCTGAGTACTACCGTATAAAAACAATATTTCTCGACCTATCTGTTTTTCCAGATATGGCTTTAGCAACTTACCCCATTGTGCAAACTGAGTGAAAATTAAAGCGCGATCGCACTGACTACAACCATCTCCAACATTTCTTGCAAACGCTGGAGTTTCCAGAATGATGTTGTTCCAATGTAGCTTGCTTCAAATAGTGCGATGGGTGATTGCAGATTTGCTTGAGCTTAA
>JAAUSC010000182.1 GCA_012031965.1 Scytonema sp. RU_4_4 | reverse complement strand
TCAGGGGGACTAGGGGACTAGGAGGAGTCGGGGAGAAAAGACTTCCTCCACTTCCTCCATCTTCCCCCTTTCCCCCATCAATCCATCCCTCTTACTGACCGTAACAGGTTGTACCAGGAACCCTGTCAGCTTTGAACTTATTACATTCTTTTTGAGTTGGACGCTGTAATGACCACCCATAAGATTTATCAGAGGTGACGAGCCCTGTAGGCATTGTGGTCAAACGGAAATTTGCGCCTCGAAAGTTTGTATGTAGCAATTTAGCTCCTGTGATGTTAGCAGCTTCCAAATTGGCACCTATAAACCCAGCAGAAGTCAAATCGGCATTTTCCAGGGATGCTGATTTGAGATTCGTACCTGTTAGGGAAGCACCCGATAGGTTGGCGGAAGTTAATACCGCAGTTTCTAGATTTGCACTTGTCAGATCCGCATTTTTGAGGTTTGCTTGAGATAAATTGGTACCCTTCAAGTTTGCATCTCGCAAATTGGCTCCACTTAAATTAGCTTGAGACAAGTCAGCACCACTTAAATCGCAACGAGGACAAGCATTTGTTGTCTTCAAGAGTTCCAAGTCTTGCTCGTTGAGTGCGAAGGCTTGTGCTGTCAATCCAAAAAAAGTGAAGAGAACCGTAGTTGTGACAATTTTAATGTTCATATTTTTACAGATAAACTCAAGTTAGAAAATTTGGGTACAGATGTAACGCTATACTTATATATAAGACTAGTTCAAGACACGGCAAGAATAAAGAACTCATAAAGAAGTTGTTAAGTTTACGTAAAATATTAGAATTGGACTGTACAAAAGTGAACACAGTTAATAGAATAGAAACATCTTCAGAAATATACAGAAACTCTATAGTCTACGATTTATTTTCCCCCCGAGCCAAATATAAAAACGGCAGGGGGGAATTATTTTAGGGGAGTAGGGGAAATAGGGGGACAATGCTAGTGCTGCTAGGTTTCAAAACAGAATTGAAATTGAATAATCAGCAAGGAGAATCGCTATCTTTTCCACCCGCTCCAAACTTAACGCCAGCCCAACAAGCGTAACCCAGGAACAATGAGGTAATGACTCACCCCCAACCAGAAACTTAGAAAGACGCCGACAAAACCAAAAAAAGTTACTGGAAGCCAGAGTTCGTTCCAGTTGGGTGAGCGAAGGAAGTCAAATATATTTGTTGGAAATCCTAAAAAAAGTAAAACCGCAAAGACGACAGCGGTACCAAACGCAGAAATTATAGCGTACACAATATGATGGCTACGAAGACCTAAACCAATGGTGAGCAGAGAAACAGCAGCCAAAATCAATCCTACTAATCTCTCATCGCCTTGTTCTGGTGTGATGAATTGTAAAACCAGCCAACCAAATCCATAACTGATAATACCCATGAATGATATGACAAAAAACCGTCGTTTCTGACCAAAACCCCCTGCAAGTGTGAGTCCCCATGCGGTTCCCAAGCCAGCTCCTGCAAACAAAAGAAGCTCTGACCCTGAAATAGCTGGATTCGTTAGAATCAGTTCGCTTAGCTGATGAGATATGAATTTGGTCATCTGTTCGTCTATGGTTGTCTGTGAGACTAAAACAAATCCACCTATTGTACCAACACTAGCGCCTACACCAGTGAGAAGCATTGTCCAAAATGTGTCTAGACAGGCGAGGAAAACGTTGAAAATCGCCTGTAATATAAAGAGAGTTGTTTGACCTACGGCGTGAGCAGAGGTAGTCAGTGCTCGCCCAACAGAGTCTTCTACTTGAACCAAAATTCCCTTTGCTTGTCCGAACCCCTGCCGAAAAGATTGCTCAATTTGGGAAAATACGCCTTGCTGTGGCGAGACTCGGGAAATTTTTACCAAACGTTTTTGCACGATTGCTGCGTTTGCTGGACGCGATCGCACATCCTCCTGTGTCATGTCATCTAACAAATCTGCGAGTTGGGAATTGATATTGACCCTATTGCGCCAAAGCAACTCTCCAGTTGCGGGATTCTCCAAATCGCAGAGAGATTTGCCCGTTAACATCTCAATCATTGTTCGACCAAGGGCATAAAAATCAGCACCAGGTCCGATAATACCCCCAACAATTTGTTCTGGGGGACTGTAGCCAGAAGAATACAACCTGGTTGAGGAAGGCTTTGCACCAAACAGGTTAGAACTATATTGTTTTGCTCCACCAAAATCAATCAGCACCAGTTGATCATCCCTGTTTGTTCCCCCTTTCTTTGAGGAGGCTTGGGAGGTACGCAGCATTAAATTAGAAGGTTTGATATCGCGATGAATGATCTTGCAACTGTGTAACTCCTGTAAAATCTCCACAGCCTGGACAAGCCAGTTTAAAACCCACCCTTGGGGACACCCTTGGGGATACTGCTGGAAGATTTCCTCTAGAGTTTGACCGTTAATTTTCTCCATTACCAGACAGTGGAACTGATGAGGCTTAAGATGACTTTGTAGAGTTGTTGCAGACAACATCTCTACAGAAAAATACCCATCAGTATCGACTCTGGGAACACCCGGATGTCGCAAACTTCTTAAAACCGTCCCCTCTTGGGCAAACAATTCTAGCGCCTTGGGTGAACTTTCCATCAAGACTTTTAGCACTTTTTCTGTTTGTGTCTTTTGATCCCAAACTGTATAAATTTGGGCAAAGCCACCTGAACCCAAACGCTGGAGTGGGACATAGCGGTCTAAAAGATGTACTGGTGCGCCACAGCTGTGGCAAAATTTGTTTCCCCAAGGTTGGGGATAAGGACGCGGACAATCTGAATTAATGCAATGAATTGCATTTTGATTGATGTGAAACACAAGTGCTCAAAGACATAGCCTGAGTCGATTGTACATAACTGTGGACTGGGAAATGGTTCGTAGTTGGTGGTCAGTAGTCCTTTTTAAAAACTAAATCCTTGACAACTAACGACTCACAATTCCCCATTCCCTAATAGCTACACTCATCCCAGGTGATAGGAAAAGTATATTCCGATGACGAAGAGAAACCATTATTGTTGCTGGGAGTTTCTTCATCCAAGACTTTGACGACTTTGTTGTAAATGTCTTCCGCTTGTTGCGCAGAGTCGCCTATGCTCGTCAATCCCAACTTACCAAACTCAGAAAGACAACCCATCAAATGAAATACCGTTCCCGTCTCGGTTCCGGTGTCAAAGTGCAGTCTGTGGTGAGCGATGATATCCATTAAATCGTTGGGCAATAGTCCCCGGTAGCGGTCTTTTTGCAGGTTGTCAGTGGCAATGTAGTATTTGGGACGCCCTTGCTGACTGTAAAACAAACCAGTCGAAAGGTCATAACGACCATTCGTCATCAATTTTAGGGTCATGAAGGGATGAGTTGTACCACCTTTACGCAGGTTAATTTCAATCGCCTGAATGTCCCACTGTCCATCACCTTTATCAACAGCGATAAAATCAACTCCAAATCTTTCTAATGCACCCTTTGCTGCCAAATTTCTACCAACTTTTAAGCCTAATTGCTGTAATTGCAATCGATAGACTTCATCTGCAGGAAATCGACAACCCAGATAAATTTGACCGTCTGGTCCACCCAAAATTTGGTCGTGGGTTGAGAGGATTTCAACCTCGCCACCAGGTGTAATACGTCCTTGTACGCTAGGCGATCGCTTAATTTCCCCTTCCACAAATGCCTCAACAATTGCTCCTAACTCAGTGATGCGTCCCGAAAAATTTTCCCAATTTTCTTGTTTCGCCTGAAAGCTCATTGTCTGAAAGCGCTCTTCCATCGCTGCTAAGCGTTCAGTATGAGAACCATTCGGAGGTGCTAAACTCAAAACAGGTCTCAGGTCTAAGAGCGCATTCCCTTCTCCGGAGACTCCTTCGTTGAGTTTCACCACCATCCGTTTTAATGTTGGTTGGCGCTCCCATAAATCAGCCGCAGCTTCTGCTAAATCCACTTGATTCCAAACTCTTTCGCTACCATCTGGATGTGGAACACTCGTTTCTGCAAAGATTTGCCGACTTCCGCTTTTAGTCCCCCATATTTGCAAATCAGGTGCAGCAGCGTAAAGTGGCACTCCTATTTTTAGACACAATTCCGCTTCTAGTTCTGTAGCATTGTAGCATACCATAAATGATTTATCAAGCCTCAAAGCTTGACGAATCCGCGCGATGAGACGAGGGCGCTCTAAAACCTTTTGCGTCAAGGGTTTGAGAGAAGAATCGTAAGTTGAAAGTAGCAGCAAGCGATTGCGAGCGTGAGAAAAAGGAATTCCAGGTAATAATTGCAGATAATAATCAATGATACTAGGATGCAATGGTAATGATGTTACGTAAATGAGTCTATTACGAGGATTTCGCAGACGAATCAAGGAAAACAGCAGCCGTTCTTCGTAATGTTCACAACCTTCAACTTTCTGTAGTTCACGTTGGTCAATGCTTATGGAGGGAACAATGACAATATCCGCGTCGCTGTTATCAAATGTTTCGACTGTTTTCCAGCGCTCGCCTAAAGTTAATTGAAGATGTCGAAACTTTTCAGTTTGTTCCAAATAAGAATTATTGAGCATTTGCATTGTCATAGCCCAGCCTTGCTCCCTCCAGCATTATCTAACTCTGGTATATCCTAATTAATCTTTGTCTGCCCATGATGTATGACACTTAAACACCTAATTTTATATGCTCTTTTTCATTTCATGATTTCTACCTATCAAAAGTCGTAAGAAATATGACTCTTCATCATTTGTCAAGAAGTGAGTTAGGGGATGGAGGGAAGAACTAAAAACTCACAGAGCATTTTGTCTCAATTATTTTTATCTCTTAAGATTGAGAAAGATTGATTGTTTTTTACATCTAAAGGGCGATAAATTCTCACAATACAATAGATAACTTAATAAACAGATGAAAGGTAGAAATCTTTCATCACGGTAGAGTTGTGTGTTTGTATTCAATTGACAGATGAAGAGCGTGCGTGCCGTGTGAGGAGAATTAACAACAGTTACGTACGATTGCTCTGGCAATCGATGCGATAGGCTTAAGTTACGTACGATTGCTCTGGCAATCGGTGCGATAGGCTTACAAATGGAGGGAAAAGCCTAAACTGGGAACGACAATTAGGAGCGCACGTATACACTGAACCTTGGATTGAATGATCGATCCAAGGTTTACTTTTGAAACACAATTTCTTACTTGATCTATTTCTGAGGAGAATGATACTATGCCTAAAGAAAAACTACAGCCACCTCAATCTCAACAAACCCCAGGTGTTGAATCACAAATGACACCAAAACCCAAAGCAGATGATGCTCAGTATCAGGGAAGTGGTAAGCTCAAAGACAAAGTTGCATTGATAACAGGTGGAGATAGTGGTATTGGTCGTGCAGTGGCGATAGCATTTGCCAAAGAAGGAGCAGATGTGGCTATAGTCTATCTCAAGGAACACGACGATGCTAAAGAAACAAAGCAATTAGTTGAATCCCTGGGACGTCATGCTATCGCCATCGCAGGTGATGTTGGTGATGAAGCCTTTTGTCAGCAAGCTATACAACAAACTGTTGATGAGTTTGGCAAGTTAGATATTTTAATCAATAATGCTGCTGAACAACATCCACAAAAAAGCATTGAGAATATTACCAAAGAACAGCTAGAGCGCACTTTTCGTACAAATATTTTCTCAATGTTTTTCTTAACAAAAGCGGCATTGAAGTACCTTAAAGAAGGTAGTACCATCATTAATACCACATCAGTCACAGCTTACAAAGGTAGTCCACAATTACTTGATTATTCTTCTACAAAAGGTGCAATCGTTGCCTTTACTCGTTCCTTATCACAGGGTTTAATTGAAAAGGGAATTCGTGTGAATGCTGTAGCTCCGGGTCCAATTTGGACACCTTTAATCCCATCAACTTTCCCAGAAGAAAAAGTGGAAACTTTTGGGAAACAAGTTCCCATGCAAAGAGCCGGACAACCAGAAGAAGTTGCACCTAGCTATGTATTTCTAGCATCTGATGATTCTTCTTATTTTTCTGGTCAAGTGTTACACCCAAATGGTGGTACTGTTCTCAATGGGTAATGAGGTTGTACAGACGCGATATGGTACGTCTGCACATGAGTTTTTCATCCCTAACTTTTCACTCCTAAACCATTAGGGGGATGAACTCATACTTGAACTCATTGATAATCTAGCAAAGAAACCTTAAGAAAGTCATAAAAACAGATATGGCATCTCAAACACCACTAAAAGGTACCGAATTAGTAGATTGTGCAAGAGCAAATGCCAAGCAGGGAATTGAAACCGCTTCTTATCAATGTGGCTATGGAGATGACCTCAATACTTTTGCACAAGAGTTACGACAAGCTTGTGAGGAAATGAATTTACAAGTTAAGGAACTCACGGACCTGATTACAGATCAGGACATGATACTAAATGTGGGAACTGGTGAAATTATTGCCCCAGATACAGCGTCAAACTTGTGAAAATTGTAGAGTTCTAGTTCGCAGCCCAACAGCGAAACGCTGACCAAAATCTTTGAAAAGGTGGTCTACAAGTGTGTCTGTGGTCCTACCGTCAACTCATTGCATTCTGAGTTCTGCGTTCTGTTAGCATAGCGGAGCGCAGCCCGTTCTTCTTCAATTCTTCCTCATAAATCAGACTTTTAAAATGAGCCGTGCCAAGTTGAAGTAAATCAAGACACCTAGTACATCCACTGCTGTGGTGATAAATGGCGCTGACATCAATGCTGGATCTAAACGGAGTATGCGGAACAAAAATGGTAAAGCGGAACCAGAAACGGACGCTAAAATAGAAATAGCTACAAGACTACTTCCAACTGCGATCGCCACTTCTAAATTCTTTTCTAAAAGAAAAGCCCACACCGTGGCGATCGTTCCCAATACTCCTCCCAGCAACGCACCTGCGAGTGCTTCTCGTCCAACAACTTGCAAAGGTCCCAAAGCACGAATTTCATCCGTGTTCATCCCACGAATCACTACTGTGGAAGACTGCGCTCCCACATTCCCACCAGTACCAGTGAGCAAGGGGATAAACGCCGCCAGTGACACCACTTTTGACAAAATATCTTCTTGTGATTTAATAATAGTTCCTGTAACGGTGTTGGTCACAAGTAAGACCAACAACCACACAACTCGCTTGCGAGCCACTGAAATTATATTCAACTGAAAATAGCTGTCGCCTCCAGATTGCACCCCACCACCCAAGGTGTAGATATCCTCAGTCGTTTCCTGTTGCAGGATATCTATGACATCATCAACCGTGATAATGCCTACAAGACGCCGTTCTCGATCCACTACAGGTACAGCTAAAAAGTCATATCTTTGTATCAACCTGGCGACTTCCTCTTGGTCTGTGTCAGTATAAACAAATACCACTTCACGAACCATAACATCGCCAATCTTTTGCTCAGGTTGAGAAGTCACCAACTCTCGCAAAGACAAAATTCCGGTCAAGCGCCTTGCTGCATTCGTAACGTAGAGATAATAAATCATCTCGCTCGCATTAGCTACGCGGCGAATCCGCTCTAAAGTTTCCGTCACTGTAAAATCTTCTTTGAGCGAGATTAACTCTGGCGTCATGATCCGTCCAGCAGTTCCAGCTTCATAACCCAATAGCACAGATGTCGCTTGGCGTTCGTTTGGGCTGAGTTGTTCTAGCAATCGATTAACGATTTTTGCTGGTAATTCGTCAAATAACTTGGCTCGGTCATCTGGCGACATTTTATCAACAATATCAAGGACTTCTTGACTTCTCAATTCCCCGATCAGTCGTTCTTGGACGCTGTAGTCGAGATATTCATAAACTTCGATTGCTTCTTGTTTAGAAAGCAAGCGAAATGCCAAAGCATGCATAGCTTCTGGTAAACCTTCAATCGCCTCGGCAATATCCGGAGCCTGTACAGGTACTAAAATAGCTTTTGCTCCCTGCAAGTCTCCCGCTTCCAGTAGCATTTGCAATTGAATTCTAACTATGTCTCGCAATTCCCTGCGCGTTACGTCCTGGAGGGTAGAAGTCACACCGTTTGGAGTTTGCATAAGATACAACGAGGCTGATGCGAAATAGTATACCGTACCTAAAATTCATCAGGCACACAGATTCCGTATTCATCTCCAGTAGAGATTGAAAATCACTGAATTGAATGAAAAGGGTTTTTCTCCGAAATCTTAGGAGTTAAGTAGAGAAATAAAGCGTTCAATCTGTCACTATTCTTAATATACCTGAGTTCCTAATATTCTCTTACTAGAGATAGAAGTGCTATTTGAATTATCTGCATTATTATTCTTTTTTGACAAGATTTACAAAAATCTTACGTTTTTCAGAATAATGACTTTCACCAACTGCCATAACTCAACACTTTATTATAAAAAGGTTGTGGATGATGAAAACCTGCTGAAAACTTTTAAACCTAACTATTTCAAGCGAGATTGGAAGGAATGGCTGTATAGTAAGACTTTATTTTCTCACTTAGTAGCTTCAGCGAAACAGCAATTTTTGCGAGCAATGACTCTGTATGTATTCTTGACTAATATTGTGTCTGTCCTACACTTTATTTAGTTAGATTTTTTGCTTAATCTTTCAAGTTCTGAGGTGAAAAGTTTTGGTGAAGAATATAGACAAATTAAAAATAGATAAATTTTCCAAACGCGTACAGGGAATGCAGAGGCGTTTAACAGATTTATATGAAAATCTGTTAGACGCCCCTGCCATACCAAATGTACTACCGCAAGCTCTTGTCGAACTTGGTAGCGCCTCAGAAATAGTAAATATAGCCACAGAGGAACTTCATCAGCAGAATGAAGAACTCTTACAAACACGAAATTTGCTAGAAACAGAACGCCAACGCTACCAGGATTTATTCGAGTTTGCACCAGACGCTTATTTAGTGACAGATACCTTAGGTATCATTCAAGAAGCCAACCGTACTGCGGCGATACTACTGAACGTCTTAAAGCAGCATCTGGTGGGCAAACCAATCATTAACTTCGTGGCGCTTTGTGATCGTCAAAGCTTTCGCAACTACCTCACCCAACTAGGTGAATGCAATAAAATAAAAGAGTTGGTAGTACGTATACAAAAACGCAATGGGGATTTATTTCACGCCGCCATAACAGTGGGAGTTGTCCACAATCATCAGCGTCAGCCAGTAGCGCTTCGCTGTCTGGTGCGTGATATAACCGAGCGCAAGCAAGTAGAATTAGCACTGTTGAAAAATGACTGCGACCTGAGTCAAAACCGCTTTTGGAACAAATATAGCAAAGGGGATTTTATTCCTCTCAAAACATCTATAATTTGGTATGTGTGTCAAGGTTACGTCAAGCTCAGTACACTGTGTGAAACGGGAGAGGAAGTCATTGTTGGGTTGGCAGGAGTTGGAATGGTTTTTGGTTCAAGTCTAACTGCTCTACAGATTTACCAAGCAACAGCCCTCTCGGATGTAGAATTAGTGTCGATTCACCTTGCAGAGATTGCAGCTTCAGCGACGTTGAGTCACACGCTGTTACCAAAAATTAATCAACGGTTACGGCAAACGGAATCTTTTTTGCTCATTGCTGGTAGACGACGAGTACAAGACCGCTTTCACCAATTGTTACTGTTTTTAAAACAGGAAATTGGTCAACCAGTGGTAGAGGGAACTCACTTGAATATTCGCTTGACTCATGAAGAACTTGCTAGCGCCTGCTGCACAACTCGGGTAACGATTACACGACTCATAGGTAAGTTACAAAAACAAGGCAAAATTGGTTTTGACTCCAAACACTGCATGATTTTGAAAGATATATAGTCTAAAAATAACGAATCTCAAGTCATGGCATCGTGCTTGATTACAACAATCCAATCATGTGCAATAGACCGTGACCTGTAATTAGTTCGATAATCAATGCTATAAAGCCTAACATGGCTATACGACCATTCCAAACTTCTGCACTGCTTGTCATACCCCATTCCCAACGTTCTGGTGGGTAGATTCTAACCTTCTTCTTCCATTGACTGACTTGCGAGAACTTCAGACTGGGGGATTGCAATGCATCTATCACCAAGTCAGCTAGCGCTTTGACAAAGACTGGATGGGTGTTGAGTGCAGGTACACGACGGAAGTTGTGAATTCCTACTTCTTCTGCAATTTCCCGATACTCAAGATCAATCTCTTGTAATGTCTCAATGTGTTCTGAGACAAAACTGATGGGTACGACAACCAAATCTTTCACACCTTTTTGAGCTAGTTCTGGGATGGCGTCTTCTGTGTAGGGTTGCAGCCATTCTACCGGACCAACACGGCTTTGGTAAGCTAAGATGTGAGAATTCGGTCGATTGAGGGTTTGCATAATCAGATAGGTGCATTCCTCAATCTCTTGCTCATAGGGGTCACCTGCTTCTTCAACGTAACTTTTTGGAACGCCATGAGCGCTAAAAAAAACATGAGCTTCGTCAGGATTGGGACACTGCTCTATTTCCTGAGCGATGAGTTCCGCCATTGCTTGCAGGTAACCGGGTTGTTTGTACCAGGAAGGAATGACGGTATAATCAATCAGCTGAAGTTTTGGGTTTTCTTGCCAAAGTCTTTCTAAAAGCCGGAAGCTCGAACCACTGGTACTGATGGAAAATTGGGGATACAGGGGTAGGATAACAAGGTGCTCGATGTCATCTTGGGTAATTTTGGCGATCGCCTCTTCGGTGTAAGGATGCCAGTAACGCATACCAACGTAGATGTTTGCGTCTTGTCCCAAGTCAAGCAATTGTTCTCTTAAAGCTTCTCCCTGAGCTTCGGTAATGCGTCGCAATGGCGAACCGCCCCCAATTTGCTTGTAATTCTCTTGAGATTTTCTAGTGCGTCTTGAGGCTATCCACCAGGCTAGAGGTTTCTGCAACCAGGAAAACGGTAGGCGAATGATTTCTGGATCAGAAAATAAGTTATACAAAAACGGTCCAACATCTTCTAATCTGTCTGGACCACCGAGATTGAGTAATAAGACGCCTACTCGACCCATAGCAGTGACAATCCCCGAAATTTTTCAGCTTTTTTACTAATGTTAACAATATATCTTGAATAAATATCCAAGTTAACAACAGGAGAAAAGGTTGTGGCTACAATTTTGAGAGATTGGAGTTACCGCTACCAATGGTTGTATGATGGTATATCCCGTTTGGCTGCTCTGAGTGTTGGTGGTGAAGGGCATTTCCGGCAATTGGCTTTCCAAGGATTAACGATTCACTCAGAGACCAAAATTCTAGATTTATGTTGCGGTAGTGGTCAAGCAACGCAATTTTTGGTGAAATTGTCACAAAATGTCACAGGGCTAGATGCCTCTCCATTATCTTTGAAACGAGCACGGCAGAATGTTCCCCAAGCTGAATATGTGGAGGCTTTCGCTGAAGATATGCCCTTTGCAGATAATCAGTTTGATGTGGTGCATATCAGTGTTGCACTGCATGAAATGGAGCAAAAGCAACTGCAGCAGATTGTTCAAGAAGTCTATCGAGTATTGCAGCCAGGAGGCGTGTTTACACTCGTGGATTTTCATAATCCTACCAATCTCCTTTTTGTGCCTGGATTGTGGGTGTTTTTGCTTTTGTTTGAAACACAAACGGCTTGGCAATTGCTGAAAACTGATTTAGCTGGGTTATTGACAGAAATGGGGTTTAAAGTAGGTGAACCTAAATTGTATGCAGGTGGGAGTTTGCAGGTCATTCAGGCGAAGAAATAAGATGAACGGTTGGAAAAGATGAGTCAACGGACAAGGCGTTCACGCCCCGGCTCTTTCCTCCAGGCGTGAACGCGACACTCGCAGAGCGCCCCTTATTTATTCCCCTGCTAAGAGCTCAGAGCTCCCCTACACTCCCTCGTGGTTATTTTTTTATTTGGAAGTCCCTAATATGGTCGTCGTCACCTCACGGAGGTCATGATAGTAGACGAGATATACATAAAAATTTAAAATCCAAAAAATCCAAAAAATCCAAAATTGATATGACTTCAACTTTACCCTTGCCCGATCCACATCGTAGTGATTCGCCCAGCACTGGCGAAAATTCTCTCAATTGGGAGGAACAGCTTGATAGTGCCATTTTCACTTTTGAAGACATTCAGGCAGAACTCAACTATAAACAAGCGCGAACAGCACTGCGAAATTTGGTAGATAAGCTTGACCTCACTCAAGAGGAAAAAGACGGGCTGGAGATGGAAATTGGGGATTTGGAAACCATGCTCTCGAAGTTAGAACGCATGGTGGTGCAGATAGCCGCCTTTGGTATGGTAGGACGAGGTAAATCATCTCTACTCAATGCTTTGGTAGGACAAAGCGTGTTTGAAACAGGTCCGTTGCATGGTGTCACCCGCAATACTCAAACAGCAAATTGGAGTATGACTGAGGAAGCAATTGGAAACACAGAACGTGCTTTGCGAGTGACTTTAGCTGGTACAGGTCAATCTCAAGTGGAATTGATTGACACCCCAGGATTAGACGAAGTTGATGGTGAAACCCGCGCAGCACTCGCACAAAAGATAGCAAAACAGGCGGATTTGATTCTGTTTGTGATTGCTGGTGACATGACGAAAGTTGAACACGAAGCCCTTGCTCAATTGCGGGAAGCGGGTAAACCTATCTTGCTGGTGTTTAACAAAGTCGATCAGTATCCCCAAGCAGATCGCATGGCAATTTATCAAAAAATCCGGGATGAGAGAGTACGGGAACTACTTTCACCAGATGAAATTGTTATGACTGCAGCATCGCCATTGGTGAGGAGGATGGTTCATCGCCCCGATGGTACCAAGGGTGTGCAGTTGCGTACAGGGGGAGCCCAAGTTGAGGAACTGAAGCTGAAAATTTTGGAGATTCTACACCGCGAGGGTAAAGCCTTGGTCGCCCTCAACACGATGCTTTATGCTGATAACGTCAATGAGCAATTGGTGCAGCGAAAACTGAAGATTCGAGATACAAGTGCCAATCAGTTAATTTGGAAGGCGGTGATGACAAAAGCAATGGCGATCGCCCTCAATCCTGTCATGGTAGTAGACGTTCTCGCTGGTGCGGTGATAGATATCATCCTGATTCTGGGCTTGTCAAAGCTTTATGGCATTCCCATGACCGAAACCGGAGCCGTAAAATTATTACAAAAAATTGCCTTTAGTATGGGTGGTATCGGTGTCAGCGAACTATTGGCAAACCTGGGCTTAAGTTCGCTCAAGACATTACTTGGTCTATCTGCACCCGCTACTGGGGGCGCTTCGGTGGGTGCTTATCTCTCGGTAGCGCTGACTCAAGCTGGGGTCGCAGGTGTTTCTTGCTATGGTATTGGGTATGTAACCAAAGCATATTTAGCCAATGGGGCAAATTGGGGACCAGACGGTCCTAAAGCTGTGATTAGTAAAATCTTAGCAACCCTTGATGAAGATTCAATTCTTAGCCGTATTAAGGAAGAATTACGATTGAAGATAAAAGGGAAAAGATAAAAAGATTGAGTCTTGCCTTTAACTATTAAAAGCTGTTTGGCAAATTTTCATCAATAGCTAACCTCTTGAAGGAACGCACAGCTATGCAACCTGATTTACAAGGCTTATCTATTACACAAGACGACTTGAAACAAATAGCTGGTCTAAGTCGTAGAGATTTGAAAGCTTATGAAACATTAAAACACCCACGTTTATCGCTTTTATTACTTTTAGGTCTTTATACAGAGAGAATATTGTATTTTGGCTGGGGATTCGTTCCTATTGGTTACTTAATTAAGTGGAGATGGTTCAGAAAACGTCAGATAAATATTCTTAGGGAAATTGATAATTATAATGCAGTGTTAAAAGCAATAGATATTAAAGAGCAACTAGAAGCAGCTGGAAACCAAGGAGTGAGTTTAACTGATAGAAAAAAAGTCATTGACATTTTAAAAACCACAAGAGCTAATTTAATTAGTGCATTAAAAACAGAGCGTATT
Organism: Scytonema sp. RU_4_4; assembly: GCA_012031965.1. Taxonomy (GTDB): domain Bacteria; phylum Cyanobacteriota; class Cyanobacteriia; order Cyanobacteriales; family Nostocaceae; genus Brasilonema. The sequence goes on along the minus strand of JAAUSC010000182.1, from coordinate 370 downwards.
TTGAGGAAAAATAAGGAATTCATTGCTCTAAATATGCAACATTTGGAGAGCAATATCACTGCTATGCAAGGCATAAAAGTCAGCCATGAGGCGAGACAATATGCACGACGATTTGATGAAGCCTTGCAAATTGCACAAGACGTGCAAGCAGAAATGAGAAAGCTAGAAGAAGATGAAACCAGTGAGCAGTAAACAGTAAACAGTGAAAACTGATAACTGCTAACTGCTAACTGATAAATGTCTACAAAATTAACTACAAAATGAACCGTCTTTCTAAGTAATAGTTCTCTTGAATTTTGTGGAGATATTCAGGCTGTTTTTGTTTTGACTTGGTTATGAGAAGGGAAATTTAATTCAGAGTTATCCATGT